>NZ_JBSGYT010000018.1:0-91154 GCF_053610645.1 Streptomyces sp. NPDC054883
GCCCCCGGACGGAGTCCGGGGGCCGGTCCGGGGCGGAGCGCCGGACCCGCCCGGCGCAGCGGGGCCGCTCCGCACAGCGGCCCCCGCACTCCGCTCAACCGGCGGAGCCGCCGGTCGCGACCGGCCGCCCCGGGTCCGAGGACCAGTCCGACCAACTCCCCGCGTAGAGGGCCGACGGGATCCCCGCCACCTCCAGCGCCAGCACTTGGTGCGCCCCGGACACCCCCGACCCGCAGTACACCCCCACCGGCGTCGATTCCCCGGCCCCCAGCGCCCCGAACCGCTCCCGCAGCGCCTGCGCCGCGAGGAACCGCCCGTCCGGTCCGACGTTCTCGGTGGTCGGCGCCGACACCGCGCCCGGCACGTGGCCGCCGACCCGGTCGATCGGCTCCACCTCGCCCCGGTACCGCTCCCCGGCCCGCGCGTCCAGCAGGACCCCGGCCCGGGCCAGTGCGGCCGCCCCGTCCGCGTCCAGCACGCGCATCGCCCCCGGGTTTGGCTTGAAATCACCCTCGATCGGGGCCGGTTCCTCGTTCGTCAGTTCGCCGCCCGCCGCCGTCCAGGCGGCCAGGCCCCCGTCCAGGACCCGTACCCGCGCGTGCCCCGTCCAGCGCAGCAGCCACCACGCCCGGGCCGCTGCCCACCCCTGGCCCCCGTCGTAGACGACCACCGGGTCGTCCGCCGAGACGCCGGCCCGCCGCATCACCACCCCGAATTCCTCGGGGTCCGGCAGCGGATGGCGGCCGCCCAGCCCCGTCTCACTGACCGGACCTGCCAGTTCGCGGTCGAGGTCGACGTACACCGCCCCCGGCAGGTGTCCCGCCTCGTACGCGGGCCGCTGGTCGGGGCCGCCGAGCTGCCAGCGGATGTCCAGCAGCACCGGCGGCCTGGTTCCGGCCAGCTCGTTCATCAGTTCGGAAGCCGAGAGAATCGCAGTCATGGGCCCATCTTCCTCCCCGCGCCCCCGCCCCGGACAGCGGACGGGACGGCAACGCGCCGCGACCGCCCGCACCGATTCGGTCAACTCTCACCGACCCGCGATCCGTCCGGCCCGGTCGGGCCGCGCCGGACCCCGCGGAGTGGAAGCATCAGAGCGCGACACGGGGGCAGGGCTACGACGGAGGAGACGGCTGACATGACCGAGGCAGCGGAAACAACCAGGCGCCCGCCCGGCGCGCCCTGCTGGGTGAGCCTGATGGTCCACGGTCTCGGCACCACGGAGGACTTCTACGCCGGCCTCTTCGGCTGGGAATACGTCCCGGGCCCCGTCCCCTTCGGACCGTACGTCCGCGCCCTGCTCGACGGCGAGGAGGTGGCCGGCATCGGCGAGATGCCCCCGGACCGGCACCTGCCGGTCGCCTGGACCACGTACTTCGCGACGGACGACGCCGACTGCACCGCCGAATCGATCCGCTCCTGCGGCGGCACGGTCGCGGTCGGCCCGCTGGACGCGGGCAACGCCGGCCGACTGGCCATCTGCTCCGACCCGCTCGGGGCGATCTTCGGGATCTGGCAGGCCGGCGCCCACCTCGGCGGCAGACTGCACGGACACCCGGGCACCCCGGTCTGGAACGAGCTGCTGACCCAGGACACCTCGACCGTCGGCAAGTTCTACGAGCACGTCTTCGGTCACGAGGCGCGGGAACACCCCGACAACTCGGCCGACTTCGACTACCTCGTCCTGCGCCTCCAGGGCCGGCCGGTCGCCGCCGTCCACGGTGTGGGCCGCGCGCTGCCGCACGACCGGGGCTCGCACTGGATGACGTACTTCGAGGTGGCGGACCCCGACGCGGCCGTCGACCGGGTGGCCCAACTCGGCGGACGCGTCGTCCAGCCGCCGCGCGACCGGCTCAGCGGCCGGGTGGCGACGGTCGCGGACCCGGAGGGGGCGGTGTTCACCCTCGTACGGTCCTGGCCGCAGGCCGGCTAGGCCCGGACGCCCCCTAGCGGCCGACCGCGAGGCGCAGGGTGATCCCGTACATCGTCCGCAGCCTGCGCAGCTCCCAGAGGGAGAGCGCGGTCACCGAGGCGGGCGGCCCGATTAGGAAGAGGATCCGTACGGGCAGCGGCGCGAGCACCGGCGCGTCGTCGAACAGCTGCAACAGGAACATCGCCCACACCAGCACCGGAGTGATCAGCGGCGGCAGCACCTCGTGGACATCGCCGGTGCGGAAGGCGTGGTGGACGCAGAGCACCGCCGAAGCCATGCCGAACGGCAGCAGGAACAGCGCCAGCAGCCCGGAACCGAAGCCCAGCAGGCTCATCGAGCCGGCCGTGCCCTGGGTGACGGCGAGCCACAGCAGCAGCGCCGTGCCGAAGAGCGTGCCCAGCGCGGTCAGCGGTCCGCGCAGCCGCTGGCGGTAGAACGCGGGGCCGGGCGGTCTGGCGCTCATCACGAAGACGGCGAGGGCGATCGGTCCGAGGACGAGCAACAGACCGGCGCTGATGACGACTTCACCGACCTTGTCGCTGAGGACCGAGCCGGCCGACTCGCGCAGCGGATAGGCGAAGAGCAGCCAGCAGGTGGCCACGATCCCGATGGCGGTGCGGGCGATCTGGGCCCGCTCGATGGACTCGTCCACGATCCGGTCCGGCCGCCCGGGCCGGTAGATCCGTCCTGCCAGTACGAACGGCAGCAGCAGGAAGGTGACGCATCCGTTCCTGTCGCTGTTGCGCTGCCCTGCCCCCGGCCTGCCCGTGTAGGTACTCAACTGCTCCGCCCCCGTGACGATGATGATCACCGCATCATAAGACGGTGCGTCAGGCGGCGAAGGGGAACCGGCGTACTGCCGGCGGGCGTCAGGCGTGGTTGACCGGGAGGACGTCCGGGGAGAGGGCGCCGGCGTGGGCGGAGGCGGAGGTCATGCGGCGCCGGTGGTGACGCCGGCAGAGGACCTCGTAACCGATCTCCTCCGCGGGGCGGTTGACGTCGCCGACGACGACCTGGGCGCCTTCCACCACCATCTCCCCGCCCACCGTGCGGGCGTTGTGCGTCGCGCGGGCACCGCACCAGCACAGGGCCTCCACCTGGAGCTGTTCCAGGCGGTCCGCCAGCTCGATCAGGCGCTGGGAACCGGGGAAGAGCTTCGTACGGAAGTCCGTGGTGATGCCGAAGGCGAAGACGTCCAGGCCGAGGTCGTCGACGATGCGGGCCAGCTGGTCGATCTGCTCGGGCGCGAGGAACTGGGCCTCGTCCACGATCACGTAGTCGGCCTTGCCGCCCTTGGAGAGCTGGGCGACGAGGTACGCGTACAGGTCCATGCCCTCCGGCGCCTCCACCGCCTCCGTCACCAGGCCCAGGCGGGAGGACAGCTTGCCCTCCCCCGCACGGTCGTCACGGGTGAAGATCACGCCCTGGAGGCCCCGCGCATCGCGGTTGTGGGCGATCTGGAGCGCCAGGGTGCTCTTTCCGCAGTCCATCGTTCCGGAGAAGAACACCAGCTCGGGCATGGGAAGTACGGGACCTTTCGGGTCGTGGTCGGGAGACGGGCGGGGCGGAGAGGGTCAGGTGCGGACTTCGAGGAGGGGGACCAGCTGCTCCGCCGCCGTCATCGAGCCGTGCATGCCGGCGAGCGCGGACTCGTTCGGCTCGTTGCGGCTCGCGGTGATCGCGACATCGGCGTGGGCGGCGGCGATGACGTCGCCGATCCGGCCGAGCACGCGCTCGTCGCACTCCCCCGGCGGACCGAACCAGCCCAGTTCCAGCGCCTCCTCGCGGCCGGCGACCCAGAAGCGGTCCCCGAGCACCTCGCGCCAGACGGTCAGTACGTCGGCCTCCGCGCCCGGCACCGCGTACACGTGCCGCGCCCGGCCCTCGCCGCCGAGCAGGGCCACGCCGGCGCCCAGCTCCCAGTCGTCGTCGAAGTCGATCCGGGAGTCCTCGTCGAAGGGGACGTCCACCATGCCGTGGTCGGAGGTCACGTACAGCGCGGTGCGCGGCGGCAGTTGCTCGGCGAGCCGCTGCACCAGCCGGTCGACGTACATCAGTTGGCCGCGCCAGGCGTCGGAGTCCACGCCGTGCCGGTGGCCGGCGCCGTCGAGCTCGCTGTAGTACGTGTACACGAGCGACCGTTCACCGGCGGCGAGCTGGATCGCCGCGAGGTCCATCCGCTCCTCGCCGGTCATCCGGCCGTGGAAGGTGCCGCCGCTGAGGGCGATCTTCGTGAGCGGGGTGGTCTGGAACGCGGGCGCGGAGACCTGGGCGGTGTGCACCCCGGCCGCGTCGGCGAGCTGGAAGACGGTCGGGTACGGCTGCCAGGCCTTGGGCTGGGTCCACGGTTGCCAGCGGAGCTGGTTCATCAGTTCGCCGGATGCCGGGTTGCGGACGGCGTAGCCGGGCAGTCCGTGCCGGGACGGCGGCAGGCCGGTGCCGACGGAGGCCAGCGAGGTGGCGGTGGTCGCCGGGAACCCGGCGGTGATCGGCAGGCCGGTGCCGCCGCGCGAGCCGGCGAGGAGGGAGGCCAGGTACGGGGCCTCCTGCGGGTGGGCCTTGATCTGCTCCCAGCCCATGCCGTCGACCAGGAACACGCAGTTCCGGTCGGCCGGGGTCAGCTCGGCGATCCCGGCGGTGAGACCGGGGACGCCCTGGCCGGCCGCGAGGGTCGGCAGCAGGTCGGCGAGGGAGCCGGTGCCGTAGTGGGGCACCGGCGCACCGGCCAGGTCCAGCAGCTCCGGCTCGTCCCAGTTCGACGGTGCGGAGTAGGACATCAGCGGGGGGCGGCGGCCGTGGCCGCGGTCGCCTCGGACAGCGCCTGGGCGAAGACCAGGGTCTGCCGGACCGTCTCCGGGCCGTCGCCGGCCTCGCTGACGCGCAGGCTGAGGTCGTCGGCCGTGGAGTTGCCGGTGTAGCCGTGGTCGGAGTCGCAGTTCGGGTCGCCGCAGGCGGCGGGCTCCAGGTCGATGCGCGAGACGGCGCCCCAGCCGATGGTCAGCACGACCTCACGGGGCAGGGTGCCGGGGGTGTAGGACTCCGGGTTGGCCACGACACGGCTGAGCACCACGGAGGAGATGCTGCTGAGCTTGACCGATTCGGTGGAGGTGGTCGCGTACGGGGACGGGGACCCCGCGTCGGCGGCCTGCTCGTCGGTGTGGCTCACGATGAAGCGGTTGTGGGTGAGCACGAGGACGGTGACGTGCCGGCGCACCTCGTTGGAGTCGAAGGTCGTCTCCTGGTGCACCAGGTACGACGAGATCGGCTCGCCGCCCACCGCGGCCTCCACGGCCTCGGCCACGAGGGCCGGGTAGTAGCCGCTGCGCTCGATCGCCGCGCGCAGCCCCTGGGTCGTCGTACCGGATTTCGCCATGAGGTCCATCCTAAGGCCCGTCCGGGGGACCTGGACCTCGCTAGTAGCTGGGCAGCGTGCGCGGTCCGAGGTCGGTGCGGGCGGGCGGACGGGCCACCCGGACGGTGGCGCTCAGTACCGAGGCACCTTCGGTGGCGACCACGACGGGCTCCAGGGACACGCCGACCACCTCCGGGTGGTCGTCGACCAGCCGGGACACGCGCAGCAGGAGCTCTTCCAGGGCCGGGGTGTCGACGGGGGCGCTGCCGCGCCAGCCGAAGAGGAGGGGCGCGGCGCGGATGGACCGGATCAGGCCGGCGACGTCACGGTCGGTGGCCGGGACGAGACGGTGGGCGGTGTCGCCGAGCAGTTCGGAGGGGACTCCGGCGAGCCCGAAGGAGAGGACGGCTCCGGCGGCGGGGTCGATGACGGAGCGCACGACGATGTCGACGCCGCGGGGCACCATCGCCTGGACGACCGGGAGCAGCTCCTTGGGCTTGCCGAGCAGTTCGGTGAGTTCGTCGTAGCTGCGGCGCAGTTCGGCCTCGGAGGTGAGGTCGAGGCGGACGCCGCCGAGGTCCGCCCGGTGGCGCAGGTGCGGGGCGGTGGTCTTCAGGGCCACGGGGTAGCCGAGGATGCCGGCGGCCCGGGCGGCGGCGTCCGCGCTGGGCGCGGGCAGGGTGGTGGGGACGCGGATCCCGTACCGGCCGAGGAGGGCCCGGGCGTCGGCCTCGGTGAGGGTGAGTACGGCGTCGGGCGCGGCGCCCGTGAGGAGCGCGGCGAGCTGGGCGGCGGCTCCGGCCTCGTCGATGTCCTCGAACTCGGGGACCTGGCCGGAGTCGGCGTTGGCCTGCCGCCACTGGGCGTAGCGCACGGCCTCGGCGATGGCCTTGACGGCCCGCTCGGCGGCGGGGTAGGCGGGGATCGGCCCGTGGTCCCCGGCGGCGCGGGGGGCGGCGGTGCCGGCGGCCGGGGCGCTCGCAGGCGGCGGCGCACCGGCCTGGGCGGCGTGCGGGCGGGGGGCCGTGGAGAGGGCGTCGGCCAGGGCGCCCAGTTCCACGTGGACCACCGCCACCGGCTTTCCGGGCCGGGCGGCCACCGCCTCGCGCAGCGCACCCGCCAGGTCGTCGGCCAGTTCCTGCTCCCGCACCCACGGGATCGCCGTCACCACCACCGCGTCGTTGTCCGGCGAGGCCAGCGCCCCGGTCAGGGCCACGCGGAAGTCGTCCGGCGAGGCGAGGGTCGTCAGGTCCAGCGGCGCCAGTGGCCGCAGGCCCTCCGTCAGGCAGGCGTCGTACGTGAGGACCCCCAGCGACTCGGAGTTGCCGAGGATCGCGACCCTCGGCCCGGCCGGCAGCGGCTGCCCGGCCAGCAGCAGGCCGACGTCGACCAGCTGCGTGACCGTGTCGACCCGGATGACGCCGGCCTGTCCGAGCAGCGCCGAGACGGTCGCCTCGGGCAGCCGGGTGCCGGGGACGACGTGGCCGGCCGGGGTGTGCCGCCCGCCGCGGGCCACGACCACCGGCTTGACGGCGGCCGTCCGGCGGGCGAGGCGGGTGAACTTGCGCGGGTTGCCCAGGGTTTCGAGGTACATGAGCGCCACGTCGGTGGCTTCGTCGTCGTACCAGTACTGCAGGATGTCGTTGCCCGAGACGTCCGCGCGGTTGCCCGCCGAGACGAACGAGGACAGCCCCGCGCCCCGCCGCAGCAGCCCGGACAGCAGGGCGATGCCGATCGCACCGGACTGGGTGAACAGGCCGATCCGGCCCCGCTCGGTGGCCGGCGCCGGGGCCAGCGAGGCGTTGAGTTCGACGTCGGGCGCGGTGTTGATCACGCCGAACGCGTTCGGCCCGATCAGCCGCATCCCGTAGGACCGCACCTGCCGCAGCAGGGCGCGCTGGCGCTCCTGTCCCGCGGGGCCGCTCTCCCCGTACCCGGCCGACAGCACCACGAGCCCCTGTACACCGTGCTCCCCGCAGGCCGCCACGGCGTCCGGCACCCGCTGCGCGGGGACGGCGATCACCGCCAGGTCGACCGGGGCGCCGATGGCGGCGAGCGAGCGGTAGGCGCGCACCCCGTCCAGCAGATCGGCGCCGGCCGACTCGTTGACCGCGTAGAGGTGCCCGTGGAAGCCGGTGTCCCGCAGGTTGCGCAGCACCGCCGCCCCGACGCCCGCCCCGGAGCGGCTGACTCCGATCACCGCCACGGAGCCGGGTGCCAGCAGCCGCTGGACGGAGCGGGCTTCGGCGCGCTGTTCGCGGGCGCGCTGCACGGCGAGCGACTCGGCGGTGGGCTCCAGGTCGAGGGTGAGGTGCACGGAACCGTCTTCGAAGCTGCGCCTCTGCTGGTAGCCGGCGTCCGTGAACACCTTGATCATCTTGCTGTTGGCGGGCAGCACCTCGGCGGCGAACCGCCGGATGCCCCGCTCGCGGGCCACGGCGCCGATGTGCTCCAGGAGCGCGGAGGCCACTCCGCGGCCCTGGTGGGCGTCCTGGACCAGGAAGGCGACCTCGGCCTCGTCGGCGGGGGCGGACGCGGGCCGGCCGTCGGGGCCGATCCGGTCGTAGCGGACGGTGGCGATGAACTCTCCGCCGACGGTCGCGGCGAGGCCGACCCGGTCCACGTAGTCGTGGTGCGTGAAGCGGCGCACGTCGCGGTCGGAGAGCCGCGGGTAGGGCGCGAAGAAGCGGTAGTACTTCGACTCGTCGGAGACCTGTTCGTAGAAGCTGACCAGCCGTCCCGCGTCATCCGTGGTGATGGGCCGGATGCGGGCGGTGCCGCCGTCGCGCAAGACGACGTCCGCTTCCCAGTGGGCCGGGTACGAGAGGTCCGACTCGGTGGTCATGGGCACACCCTAAGGGGCGCATCCCCGCGATGGCGCGTGCGCGGCGCATGAGGCATAACGGGACGAACACGTGCAAGCTGGGGAAGGTCGAACGGCGGTGGATCCAGGCCGAAGGCCGGTCCGAGCATTCCGGGCGTCGTGAGAGACTGGTCTAGACAACCGTAAGAACCTGAAGGGCATCACCATGGCAGAGCGCCGCGTCAACGTCGGCTGGGCCGAGGGCCTGCACGCTCGTCCCGCCTCGATCTTCGTCCGTGCGACGACCGCTTCCGGCGTCCCGGTGACTATCGCGAAGGCCGGCGGCGACCCCGTCAACGCCGCTTCCATGCTGGCGGTCCTGGGCCTGGGCGCCCAGGGCGGCGAGGAGATCGTCCTCGCGTCCGAGGCCGAGGGTGCCGAGGCCGCGCTGGACCGCCTCGCGAAGCTCGTCGCCGAGGGCCTCGAGGAGCTCCCCGAGACGGTCTGACCGCCGGGCCCTTCGGGTCATCCGTACGCGGCGGAGCCGCGGCCCCCGTATCGACCGGGCGCCGCGGCTCCGTTGCTTTTCAGACCGAATTCCGGCCACCGGAAACAATTCGGCCACTCGCGCCGGAGAATCCCGCGCACGAGAAACCCGCAACGCAGCGGAATTCCCGTGCCGCGCACGTGAGGGCGGCAAAGCGGACCGGATATCGCTCCCCTTTGTATACGGCCCTTGTTAATGCCGGCCGCTGGCCATGTTTACGGCAGGTTGCGAAGTCCTCACCCTCGGCCGGTGGGATCCGGCCGCCCGGTCGGCGTGCAGAGCGGTCAGCGCCCGGGCGCGCTCGGCGTCGCCCCGCGCCACGGCGTCCACGATCGCGCCGTGCTCGGCCCAGGAGTCGACCGGCCGGGCCGGTGCCTGCACCACGTACATCCAGGCGATCTTGTGCCGGGTCTGCGTCAGCACGGAGATCAGCCCCGGGCTGGCGGAGGCCTGCGCGAGCGTCTCGTGGAACCACCCGCCCAGGGCGCGCAGATCCTCTCCCCGGCCGCTCCTGGCCCGTTCCTGGCCCAGCCTGACCAGACCGCGCAGCACCTTCAGGTGGCCCTCGGTACGCCGGCGGGCGGCCCGGGCCGCGGCGAGCGGCTCCAGGAGCGCCCGCAGCTCCAGCAGGTCCGCCGCCTCCTGGTCGGTGGGCTCGGCGACGCAGGCGCCCGCGTGCCGGCGGGTGGTGACGAACCCTTCCGCCTCCAGGGTGCGCAGCGCCTCACGGACAGGGACGCGCGAGACTCCGTACCTGCGGGCGAGGACCTCTTCGGTCAGCCTGCCGCCCGGCTCGAAGACCCCGGAGACGATGTCGTCACGGATCGCTGTGCATACCGCGTGCGCAGGAATACGCAAGACCTCACTCCGCTCTCATTCCGACTGCCGACTTCCGGCGTTGCCGTCACGACCGTACTGCGACTCTAATGCAGCACACGAACATTTCCGAGGACGGCCGGAAATACGAAACATTTGTCGGCGGACGGAAGGGCGCCCCGGGATACGTCGAAGGCCCCGGCTCGGGGAGCCGGGGCCTTCGACGGAAGCGGTGCGTTCGGTGCCGTCCGGTCAGACGTTGACGCCGTGCGAGCGCAGGTACGCCACCGGGTCGATGTCCGAGCCGTACGTGGCACCGGTGCGGGCCTCGAAGTGCAGGTGCGGGCCGCTGGCGTTGCCCGTGGAGCCCGAGATGCCGATCTGCTGGCCGGCGGAGACCTGCTGGCCGGCGGAGACGTTCAGCGACACCATGTGCGCGTACTGGGTGTAGGTGCCGTCGTTGTGCCGGATGACGACGTTGTTGCCGTACGCGCCGCCCCAGCCCGCCTCGACGACGGTGCCCGCACCCACGGCGTGGACGGTGGTGCCCTCGGCGGCGTGGAAGTCGATGCCCGTGTGGCTGCCGGAGGACCACATGCTGCCGCCCGCCTTGTACTGCGTGCTGACGTACGAGCCGTCGATCGGGGCGACGAAGGTGTTGAGGCGCTTGCGCTCCTCCTCGCGGGCCGCGCGCTCGGCGGCGTCGCGCTCGGCCTTGGCCTTGGCCTCGGCGAGGCGCTTGGCCTCGGCGGCGCGCGTCTTGGCCTCGGCCTCCGCCTGCGCCTTGGCGGCGGTGACCTCGGCGGCCCGGTGCTGGGACTCGGCCTGGGTCTCGATCTCGTTCTGGAGCTCGTCGGCGACGACCACGGCGCTGAGGCCGGTGTCCTCCATCGACGGGGCCGCGGCCCTGTCCGCGGCGAACGCGGGACCGGCCAGGGTGCCGACGACGCCGGTGGTGGCGAGGGCGGCTATGCCGGCGTAACCGGCGGTCTTGCGGCTCATACGGCTTGAACCACGGTGCTTACCGGCGGCACGACTGCCAAACGCCATGAAGGGTTTGATCCTTTCCTTCCCTCTCGCCTACCGGGTTAGCTGACGGGTTCGGAGCAGGAAGGTCTCCTACGGGCCCCTCTTGCGAGGTGGTCCGATTCACCCCAGGGACACTTGTGGGTCCCCGGCTCCCCAGGCTCGCGCCTGACGGGGACTCGGCGATCGCTGCCCGGTGCCGCGGGTGCGGCGCGCACAACTGACGGACAGCACGGCCGACGCTAGGCGGATCTTCGGGCAATCTCCAAACAGACGCGTGCTTTTGTTACCTACGCCACACCACATACGAACAACCACACCACCAAACAGGCAAAAAGGGACTCCGGCGGACAAGCCGCCGGAGTCCCCTGCATCAACCAGGTGGAGGGCCGCGTCAGTTGGTGACGACGGTGACCGCACCGATCCCGAGGGCCCGCACGGGCTCCTCGATCTGCGCCGCGTCACCCACCAGGACCGTGACCAGCCGGTCCGCCGGGAACGCCGCGACGACCGCCGAAGTCGCCTCCACCGTGCCGGTCGCGGCGAGCTGCGCGTACAACTTCGCCTGGTAGTCGTCCGGGAGCTGCTGCTCCACCTGGTCGGCGAGCGTGCCCGCGACCGAGGCCGCGGTCTCGAACTTCAGCGGGGCCACGCCCACCAGGTTCTGCACCGCGACGTCCCGTTCGGCGTCGGTCAGGCCGCCCTCCGCGAGGGTGCGCAGCACCGTCCAGAGGTCGCCCAGCGCCGGGCCGGTGTTGGGGGTGTCCACCGAGCCGCTGATGGCGAGCATCGAGGCGCCCCTGCCGTCGGCGGTGGAGCGCAGCACCTGGCCGAACGCGCGGACCCCGTAGGTGTACCCCTTCTCCTCGCGCAGCACCTTGTCCAGGCGCGAGGTGAGGGTTCCGCCCAGGCAGTACGTGCCGAGCACCTGGGCCGCCCAGACACGGTCGTGCCGGTCCGGGCCGATGCGGCCGATCAGCAGCTGCGTCTGGACCGCGCCGGGCCGGTCCACGATGATCACGCGCCCGGTGTCGTCGGCGGTCACCGGGGGCACTGGCAGCGGCTCGGCGCTACCGCCGGTCCAACTCCCCAGGGTGTCCGCGAGGACCGCGTCGAGGTCGATGCCGGTCAGGTCGCCGACGACCACCGCGGTGGCGGTGGAGGGGCGCACGTGGGCCTCGTAGAAGGCGCGTACGGCCGCGGAGTCGATCCGGGCCACCGTCTCCTCGGTGCCCTGGCGGGGCCGGGACATCCGCAGGCTCCCCGGGAAGAGCTCCTTGGAGAGCTCCTTCGCGGCGCGGCGCTGCGGGTTGGCCAGCTCGTGCGGGATCTCGTCGAGCCGGTTGCGGACCAGGCGGTCGACCTCGCCGTCCGCGAAGGCGGGGGCGCGCAGCGCCTCGGCGACCAGCCCGAGGGCCTTCGCCAGGCGGGAGGCCGGGACCTCCAGGGAGACCCGGATGCCCGGGTGGTCGGCGTGCGCGTCGAGCGTGGCGCCGCAGCGCTCCAGCTCGGCGGCGAACTCCTCGGCGGAGTGCTTGTCGGTGCCCTCCGACAGGGCGCGGGCCATGATGGTGGCCACGCCGTCCAGGCCCTCGGGCTCCGCGTCCAGCGGAGCGGCGAGGTTGATCTCCACGGCGATGACCTGCTGGCCCGGGCGGTGGCAGCGCAGCAGGGTCAAGCCGTTGGGCAGCGAGCCGCGCTCGGGGGCCGGGAAGGCCCACGGCTTGGCCTCGCCGGCCTGCGGCTGCGGGTGGAGGGTCATCGTGACGGCTGCGGTGTCGCTCACTGCTCCGCCCCTTCGTTCTCGGTCTCGTCGGACTCGTCGGACTCCGCAGTGAGCGGCTCGTACACGAGCACCGCGCGGTTGTCGGGGCGCAGCCGCGCCGCGGCGACGGCCTGCACTTCCTCCGCGGTGACGTCGAGGACGCGCCCGACCGCGGTCAGGGCGAGCTGGGGGTCACCGAACAGCACGGCGAACCGGCACAGTTCGTCCGCGCGGCCGGCCACCGTGCTCAGCCGGTCCAGCCACTCGCGCTCCAGCTGCGCCTGGGCGCGCTCCATCTCCTCGGCCGTGGGGCCTTCGGCGGCGAACCGGGCGAGTTCCTCGTCCACGGCCGCCTCGATGTCGGGCACTTCGACCCCGCTGGAGGTCTTCACGTCCAGCCAGCCCAGGGAGGGCGCGCCCGCGAGGCGCAGCAGGCCGAAGCCCGCCGCGACGGCGCTCTGGTCGCGCCGGACCAGGCGGTTGTGGAGGCGGGAGGACTCGCCGCCGCCCAGGACGGTCAGCGCCACGTCGGCGGCGTCGCACTCGCGGGTGCCGTCGTGCGGAAGCCGGTAGGCGGCCATCAGCGCGCGGGCCGGGACCTCCTCGACGATCTCCTCGCGGAGCTGGCCGCCCATGATCTCGGGCAGCGAGCCGTCGCGCGGCGGCTGCTTGCCGTCGTGGGCCGGGATGGTGCCGAAGTACTTCTCGACCCAGGCGAGCGTCTCCCCGGGGTCGATGTCACCGACAACCGACAGGACGGCGTTGTTCGGCGCGTAGTACGTACGGAAGAACGCGCGGGCGTCCTCCAGGGACGCGGCGTCCAGGTCGGCCATCGAGCCGATGGGGGTGTGGTGGTACGGGTGGCCCTCCGGGTAGGCGAGGGCGGTCAGCTTCTCGAACGCCGTGCCGTACGGGACGTTGTCGTACCGCTGGCGGCGCTCGTTCTTGACGACGTCGCGCTGGTTCTCCATGGAGTCCTCGTCCAGGGCGGCCAGCAGCGAGCCCATGCGGTCCGCCTCCAGCCACAGCGCGAGCTCCAGGTGGTGGGCGGGCATCGTCTCGAAGTAGTTGGTGCGCTCGAAGCTGGTGGTGCCGTTGAGCGAACCGCCGGCGCCCTGGACGAGCTCGAAGTGCCCGTTGCCCGGTACGCTCGCCGAGCCCTGGAACATCAGGTGCTCGAAGAGGTGAGCCAGACCGGTGCGCCCCTTGACTTCGTGGCGGGAGCCGACGTCGTACCAGAGGCAGACGGCGGCGACCGGAGTCAGGTGATCCTCGGAAAGCACCACGCGCAGGCCGTTGGCCAGCCGGTGCTCGGTCGCTGTCAGGCCGCCGGAGCCGGCCTGAGCTGTGGCCGTGTGACCCATGGGCATGTGGTCCCTTCGATCGCGATGCAGAGATTTCTGTCAGACCTGCCACTGTATGCAAGCGCGTCGGCGACCGGAGAAGTTCCCGGGTCCTCTCCCGGAGCTCCGTCCGGGGGACCCCCAGGGTCGGAGTCGGCGATGTCGGTGCCACGGGCCACAATGGTCCGCGACACCACCTGACCCGATCGACGCAGACGCCGACGCATACCCCATCATCGCCAGACCAGACCGTCAGACCCCGAGTACACCCTTTCTTGGTTAAGGAGCCGCGCAGCGATGGCCCGCCGCAGCACGAAGACCCCGCCGCCGGAGGATTTCGAGGAGAAGATCCTCGACATCGACGTCGTCGACGAAATGCAGGGCTCCTTCCTCGAGTACGCGTACTCGGTGATCTACTCCCGGGCCCTGCCGGACGCCCGTGACGGCATGAAGCCGGTGCACCGCCGCATCGTCTACCAGATGAACGAGATGGGCCTGCGCCCCGACCGCGGGTACGTGAAGTGCGCCCGCGTCGTGGGCGAGGTCATGGGCAAGCTGCACCCGCACGGTGACGCGTCGATCTACGACGCCCTCGTGCGCATGGCGCAGCCCTTCTCGATGCGGCTGCCGCTCGTCGACGGGCACGGCAACTTCGGCTCGCTCGGCAACGACGACCCGCCGGCCGCCATGCGTTACACCGAGTGCAAGATGGCCGACGCCACGTCACTGATGACGGAGTCGATCGACGAGGACACCGTCGACTTCAGCGCCAACTACGACGGCCAGGAGCGGGAACCGGTGGCGCTGCCCGCCGCCTACCCGAACCTGCTGGTCAACGGCGCCTCCGGGATCGCGGTCGGGATGGCCACGAACATGCCGCCGCACAACCTCGGCGAGGTCATCGCGGCCGCCCGGCACCTCATCCGCTACCCGCAGGCGGACCTGGAGGCGCTGATGCGCTTCGTGCCGGGTCCCGACCTGCCGACCGGCGGCCGGATCGTGGGCCTGTCCGGCATCAAGGACGCCTACGAGAGCGGCCGCGGGACGTTCAAGATCCGCGCGACGGTGGCCGTGGAGAACGTGACCGCCCGCCGCAAGGGCCTGGTGGTCACCGAACTGCCCTTCACGGTCGGCCCCGAGAAGGTCATCGCGAAGATCAAGGACCTGGTCGGCTCGAAGAAGCTCCAGGGCATCGCCGACGTCAAGGACCTCACCGACCGCTCGCACGGCCTGCGCCTGGTCATCGAGATCAAGAACGGCTTCCACCCCGAGGCCGTGCTGGAGCAGCTCTACAAGCTGACGCCGATGGAGGAGTCCTTCGGCATCAACAACGTCGCGCTGGTCGACGGGCAGCCGCTGACGCTCGGCCTCAAGGAGCTGCTGGAGGTCTACCTCGACCACCGCTTCGAGGTCGTACGGCGGCGCAGCGAGTTCCGCCGGGGCAAGCGGCGCGACCGCCTGCACCTGGTCGAGGGCCTGCTGGTGGCCCTCATCGACATCGACGAGGTCATCCGGATCATCCGGGACAGCGACAACTCCGCGCAGGCCAAGGAGCGGCTGATCGAGCGCTTCTCCCTGAGCGAGGTCCAGACCCAGTACATCCTGGACACCCCGCTGCGCCGGCTCACCCGCTTCGACCGGATCGAGCTGGAGTCCGAGCGCGACCGGCTGACCGGCGAGATCGACGAGCTGACCGGGATCCTGGAGTCCGACAGCGAGCTGCGCAAGCTCGTCTCCGCCGAACTGGCCGCGGTCGCGAAGAAGTTCTCCACCGAGCGGCGCACGGTCCTGCTGGAGTCGGGGGCCACGGCGGTCGGGGCGGTTCCGCTGGAAGTCGCGGACGACCCCTGCCGGGTACTGCTGTCCTCGACCGGCCTGCTCGCGCGGACGGTGACCGCCGAACCGCTGCCGCTGGGGGAAGGCGGCCACCGCGCCAAGCACGACCTGATCGTCTCGCAGGTCACCGCGACGGCCCGGGCCGAGGTCGGTGCGGTCACCTCCTCCGGGCGGCTGCTGCGGCTGTCGGTGATCGACCTGCCGCAGCTGCCGGACACCCACACCGCGCCGAACCTGGCTGGTGGCGCCCCGGTCACCGAGTTCCTGTCGGGCCTGGAGCCGGACGAGCAGGTGGTCTGCCTGCTCTCGCTGGACGAGTCCTCCCAGGGCCTGGCGCTGGGCACCGAGCAGGGTGTGGTCAAGCGGGTCGTGCCGGACTACCCGGCGAACAAGGACGAGCTGGAGGTCATCACCCTCAAGGAGGGTGACCGGATCGTCGGCGCGGTCGAGCTGCGTACCGGTGAGGAGGACCTGGTCTTCATCACCGACGACGCCCAGCTGCTGCGCTACCCGGCGGCCCAGGTACGTCCGCAGGGCCGCCCGGCGGGCGGTATGGCGGGCATCAAGCTCTCCGACGGGGCCAAGGTGATCCACTTCTCGGCCGTGGACCCGGGGCGCGAAGCCATGGTGTTCACCGTGGCGGGCTCGCACGGCACGCTCGACGATTCGGTGCTGTCCGGAAAGCTGACCCCGTTCGACCAGTACCCGCGCAAGGGCAGGGCCACCGGGGGCGTGCGCTGCCAGCGGTTCCTCAAGGGCGAGGACGTACTGACGCTGGCCTGGGCGGGCAACGCCCCCGTCCGCGCGGCCACGGCCGGCGGCGCGCCGGCCGAACTGCCGGCCGTCGACCCGCGCCGGGACGGCTCGGGCACGGCGCTGCCCGCTGCGGCCGTGGCGCTGGCGGGGGCAGCGCTGTAGCGGAAGCAGTCGGTTCGGGTGGTACGGGCGGGGGGACGTACCATCCGATTGCCGACTAGTGTTTTCCCTTCGGGTGCGGGTGGGGGGAGTACAGCTGATGAGCCGTCGAGCGAGCAGCGGACTGATCGGTGTCTGGGCGGAGGCGCAGCGCCAGCAGCAGCGCACTCAGGTCATCCGGCAACGCGAGGCCGAGCGCCGGGAGCGGGCGTACGAGCGCGAGGCGGCCCGGGGGCAGCGCGAACAGCAGGCCGCCTACAAGCAGCACCGGGAGGCCGAGGCGCGCCGCCGGACCGAGGCACTCGACGCTGAAGTGGCCGCCCTCCAGGGGCTGCTGGCTGCCGGCTGCCGGGCACCGGCCTTCCGCATGGCCGCCCTGGTGCGCTCCGAACGGCTCGAACCCTTCAACCCGGGCGCACTCGCGCAGCCCGTACCGATGCCGCAGCTCCAGCAGTTCGAGCAGCAGAGCAGCGGCTGGACGCTCGGCTCGGGCCGCCGGGTCCAGGCGGAGCGGGAGGCACACGACCGGTACACCCAGGCGTGGCAGGCCGCCCATGCCGCGGAGCAGCAGCGGCAACGGCAGCTGGCGTCGTACCGGCAGCAGTACGACGCATGGGCGGCTGCGCAGCTCGCCGGGATCCGCGCGCACAACAGCGGTCTCGGCGAACTGGCCGCCGCCCTCGGGGCGGGTGACGCCGAGGCCGCGGTCGAGTACTTCTCGGCGGCGCTGTACGCCTCGTCGGCCTGGCCCGAGAACCTGCCCCGGCAGGTGTCCGCCGCGTACGACCGCGCTGCCCGCCAGCTGGTGCTGGACTGGGAGTTGCCCCGCTACGAGGTGGTCCCGGAGACCAAGTCGGTCCGGTACGTGCCGAGCACGGACCAGGACAAGGAGACGGCCCGCCCCGCCACCCAGCGGCGGGCGCTGTACCGGGACCTGCTGGCTCAGTGCGTGCTGCTGGTGCTGCGCGAGCTGTACGCGGCGGACGAGTTCGGCGCGCTGGACTCGGTGGTGGTCAACGGGTTCGTGGACGACCACGATCCGGTGACGGGACGGGAGGCGCAGATCGTCCTGGCCACCGTGCGGGCCGAGCGCGAGGCCTTCGCCGGGCTGCGCCTGGAGCAGGTGAGCGCGGTGGACTGCCTGCTCGACGGCCTGGGCGGGCTGTTGTCGGCCCGCCCGGACCAGCTGGCAGCGGTACGGCCGGGGCGCCGGCCCGGCGAGGTCGGTGGCGTCGTCAGCCACGGCGGGCACGCGGCCGGCGGCGAGGAGGAACCGGACCTGTTCACGATGGACCCGATCGCCTTCGAGAACCTGGTCGCGGAGCTGTTCCGGGCGATGGGCATGGAGGCGGTGACCACACAGCGGTCGGGTGACGGCGGCGTGGACGTGGAGGCACTGGACCCGGCGCCGATCCGGGGCGGGCGGATCGTCGTCCAGGTCAAGCGCTACCGGAACACGGTCCCGCCGACGGCGGTGCGGGACCTTTACGGCACGGTGCAGGACAGGGGGGCGAACAAGGGGGTGCTGGTCACCACCGCGTCCTTCGGGCCGGGGTCGTACACCTTTGCCAACGGCAAGCCGCTGGAGTTGGTTCCCGGGACCGAACTCGTGGCACTGCTGCACCAGCACGGGCTGCGCGGCCGCCTGGGCGACGGTGGCCGGCCTGCCGGAGCGGCGGCCGCCGACCGCGCCGCGGCGCCCCCGGCCGCGGCCCCGCCCGCGCCGGCATCCGGCCCGGCCGCGTACAACGTCCTCGGCATGTCCTGGTCGGGCGCCGTCGCACTGGACGTCTGCGCACTGGTCTGCGAGGGCGGCCGGGTGCTGAGCGAGGACCACTTCGTCTTCTTCAACAACCCGCGGACTCCGGACGGTTCCGTCCGCTCAGGGGCGCACACCGCGCCGGACAAGGCCGCCGTGGAGGTGGACTTCGACGGCCTGCCGGCGCACGCCGACCGGCTGGTGCTCGTCGCCGCGATCGACCCTGAGGTCGATCCGGACGCCGATCTCGCCGGATTCGCCGACGCCCGGATCCGGCTCCTCGACTCCGCCGGGCAGGAGCTCGACCAGTTGGAGGTCTCCGACGGCCGGGCCGGCGAGACCGCCCTGGTGCTCGGCTCCTTCCGCCGCCGCCCGGGCGGCGACTGGAAGTTCGTGATCGGCGGCAAGGGGTACCGGGGCGGCCTGGAAGACCTGCTGGGCGAGTTCGGCATCGAGGTCGCCTAGGTAGCGTAGGGGGTGTCTGACGGATCAGGGCCGGGCCCGGGTCTGATCCGTCAGACACCCCCTGGTGCTGTGGCCGGGAAGGTTTGCCGGGTCGCGGTTCCCCCGGCGGTAGCTGGGGGTGGACCTTTCCGGTCACAGCACTAGGTTCGGTCCGCGTCCCAGTCCTCCGCGTCGATGGGGGTGTCGCCGGCCCCGGCCTCCGCCGCCTCGTCCCGGACGGGCCTGGCGACGTACCGCAGGATCCCCCACATGCTCTCCGGGCTGACCTGCCGCGGCTCCGGTTCGCGGCACGCCTCCAGCTCGCGGAGCAGGCCGGCGCCGTCCATGTCGGAGCCGATCAGGACCAGCTGGGTCAGCCGCGCCTCGCCCCGCCCCCAGGGGGCGGTGGCGAAGCGGAGGAAGCGGCCCACCGCCTGGACCTCGTAGCGTTCCTCGTGCCCGGGAACGCCGAAGTAGACGAAGCCCTTGATCCGGTAGACACCGGCCGGCCGGCGATCGAGGAAGTCGATGAACCGGCGCGGGTTCAGCGCCTGCCCGGACTCGAACTGCACGCTCTCGTACCGGGCGTGGACGTGACCGGCGTGGCCGTCCTCGTCCGCGGACTCCCCCGCCAGCAGGTCCTCGAAGGAGAGCTGTCCCCGCGGCTCGGTCCAGGGACGGCGGTCGAAGAGCAACTCGGGGTCGATACGCCCGTGGTCGACGGCCACCACCGGGGTCCCGGGTGCGCAGAGCGTGCCGAGTTCGGCCTCGATGCGCGACCGCTCGGCGGCGTCGATCCGGTCGGTCTTGTTCAGGACCACCAGGTCCGCGACGCCGAGGTGGCGGTCGGTCTCCGGGTGTCTGACGCGCGTCGCGTCGAACTCCGCCGCGTCCACGACCTCCACCGTCCCGCCGTACCGGATCGCGGGGTTCTCGCTGGCCATCAGCATCCGGATCAGTTCCTGCGGTTCGGCCAGGCCGCTCGCTTCGATGACGATGACGTCGATCCGGTGGGCGGGCGCGGAGAGCTTCTCCAGGTACGCGTCGAGCTCGCTCCCGTCGACCGCGCAGCACAGGCAGCCCCCGCCGAGGGAGACCATCGAGTCGCCGAGCTGCCCGGCGACCGCCATCGCGTCGATCTCGATCGTGCCGAAGTCGTTGACGACGACTCCGACGCGCGTGCCGCCGCGGTGCGCGAGGAGATGGTTGAGCAAGGTGGTCTTGCCGGATCCCAGGAATCCGGCGAGGACCACGACGGGGATGGTGGACACGCTGCGCTCGGGCTGCCTGCTGGTCGGTGATGTGGGGTGCACCCGGCCGATCGTAGTCAGCCGAGCGCGGGAACCGGCTGCGGCGGGGTGGGTCCGCTGTAGCGGGCGGCGGGGCGGATGATCTTCGAGTCGGCGGCCTGTTCGAGCACGTTCGCGCTCCAGCCGACGACGCGGGCCGCGCAGAACGTCGGGGTGAACATCTCGCGCGGCAGTCCGCACAGTTCCATGACCACGCCCGCGTAGAACTCCACGTTCGTGTGCAGCTCACGGCCGGGCTTGAGTTCGGCGAGGATCTCCTCGACGTGCCGTTCGACCTCCACGGCGAAGTCCACCAGTGGCCCGCCGAACTGCCGGGCGATGTCGCGCAGCATCCTGGAGCGCGGGTCCTCGGTGCGGTAGACGGGGTGTCCGAAGCCCATGATCCGGTCCCCGGCGAGCACGCGTTCGCGGATCCACGGATCGATCCGGTCCGCCGTGCCGATCGCGTCGAGGGTGTCCAGGGCGCGGCTGGGGGCGCCCCCGTGCAGCGGACCGGAGAGCGCCCCGATCGCCCCCGTCAGACAGGCCGCGACGTCCGCGCCGGTGGAGGCGATGACCCGGGCGGTGAAGGTGGAGGCGTTGAAGCCGTGGTCGATCGTGGAGATCAGGTACTGCTCGACCGCGCGGGCCTTGGCCGGCTCGGGCTCCCGGCCGGTCAGCATGTAGAGGTAGTTGGCGGCGTACGGGAGGTCGTCGCGCGGGTCCACCGGCTCCAGGCCCTGCCCGAGCCGGTGCAGAGCGGTGAGCAGCGTCGGCACCGCGGCGCAGGCGGCGAGCGCGTCGGCCGCCCGGCGGTCGGGGCTCAGGTCGTAGACGGGCCGGAATCCGGCGGAGGCGCCGAGCAGGGACAGCGCCGTACGCAGACCGGCGAGCGGGCCGGACAGGGCGGTGGCGCGGGCGAGGCCGGGCAGGGCGTCGCGCACTTCGGCGGGGAGGTGGCGCAGCGGGGCGATCTCGGCGGCGAAGGCGGCGCGTCCGGCGGCGTCCACGGGCAGGGCGCCCCGGAACATCAGCTGCCACACGTCCTCGAAGCTGCGGCTCCCGGCGAGCTCGACGGCCGAGTACTGACGGTAGTGGTAGAAGCCTTCGAGGCCCCGGACGTCCCCGAGCTGCGTCTCGGTGACCACGACTCCCGCCAGTCCGCGGGGTACTTCGACTGTGAGGTTCATGGATCGACCATCCAGTATGTATTCAATCCTTGTCAATATTGATTGAGTCAATATATGTAGGGTGGCGGTCATGAACGAGCAGGCGGACGGCGAGCGGCGGCTCACCACCCAGCAAGCGGCGGAAGCGCTCGGCGTGAAACCCGCGACCGTGTACGCGTACGTGAGCCGGGGGCAGCTGACCAGCCGCCGGGATCCGGTCGGACGCGGCAGCAGCTTCGACGCGCGCGAGGTCGAGGCACTGGCCCGGCGCAACCGGCGCGAGGCGGCCGGACCGGCGGCCGCCGCCGGGGAACTCTCCGTCCGGACCTCCCTCACCCTGATCGAGGACGACCGGTACTACTTCCGCGGCGTGGACGCGGTGGAGCTGGCCGCGCGGCACCGCTACGAGGAGGTCGCGGAGTGGCTCTGGACGGGGACGCTGGTTCCGGGGGCCCGCTTCACCGCCCCGCCGGAGCCGCTGGCCGCAGCGCGCCGCTCGGTGGCCGCGCTGCCCGAGCACAGCGGTCCCGTCGACCGGCTCCGGGTGGCGGTCGCCGCCGCGGCCGTGGCGGATCCACTGCGGTTCGACCTGTCCGAGACCGCCGTACTGGGCTCCGCTCGCTGCCTGATCCCGACGCTGGTCGGCGCACTGCCCGAGGCGGGCCCCGCCCAGTGGGGCGGTGACGTACGGCTGGCCCGCAGGCTGTGGTCCCGGCTCACCGCGCTGGAGCCCGACCCGGACGCCCTGGCCGTACTGGACCTGGCCCTGGCCCTGCTGGCCGACCACGACCTGGCCGCCTCGACGCTGGCCGTCCGCGTGGCGGCGTCGGCGCGGGCCCATCCGTACGCCGCGGTCTCGGCCGGACTCGGGGCCCTCGAAGGGCCCCTGCACGGGGCTGCCGGACGGCTCGCACACCGGATGCTGGTGGAGGTCCTGGAGCGGGGCGGCGCCGCGCCTGTGGTGGCGGAGTACCTGCGGGCGGGACGCCGCGTGCCCGGCCTCGGCCACCGGCTGTACCGGGGACAGGACCCGCGCGCGGGAGCGCTGTTCGCCCGGCTTGAGCAGCTGCCGCGGGCCTCCCGGGCCCTGGAGGCGGCCCGGGACGTGGCCGCGGTGATGGCCCGCCACGGCGGCGGGCTGTACCCGAACGTCGACTTGGCGGTGGCGGTGCTGACGGTTTCGTACGCCATGCCCGCGGAGGCCGGCGAGACGGTTTTCGCGGTGTCCAGGACGGCGGGCTGGATCGCGCACGCGCTGGAGGAGTACCAGGAACGGCCCCTGCGCATGCGGCCGAGCGGCCACTACACCGGCCCCCGCCCGCCCCGGCCCCTGCCGTAACGGAGGCGGGCCGGGCGCCGGGCGCCGCCGCCCGAGGATTCCGCTTGTCCGAAAGCCGACCTACGGTGCTACCCATGCGGTTCCTCCTCACCGGCGCCCGGCGCCTCGGACTGCCCAGACGGGCCGTCTCCCAGATCCTGCTGACGCAGCTCGCCATCGCGGCCGGCGTCGTGGTCCTGGCCACCGGGCTGTTCCTTGCGCCGCTCGGCGCGCAGCTCGACGACCAGGCCATGCGCCGGGCCCTCGCGATCGCCCAGAGCGCGGCGGCCGATCCGGCGCTGGCCGCGGGCCTGCTGGACTCCGCCCCCACCCCGGACGGTCCGGTGCAGGCGTCGGCCGAGCGGATCCGCCGGGCCACGGGCGCCGAGTACGTGGTCGTCGTGGACCTCAACGGGATCCGTCGCTCCCACCCCAGCCCCGACCGCATCGGTAAACCGGTCTCCACCGACCCCGGCGAGGCTCTCGCGGGCCGTGAGGTGATGGAGATCGACCAGGGCACCCTGGGCCGCTCGGCCCGCGGAAAGGTCCCGCTGGTGGCCGCCGACGGCGAGATCGTCGGCGCGGTTTCGGTCGGCATCGCCTACGACAGCGTCCGGGACCGGCTGATCGGGGCGATCCCGGGGCTGCTCGCCTACGCGGGCGGCGCCCTGGCGGCCGGCGCGCTCGTCGCCTGCCTGCTGTCCCGCCGGATCCAGCGGCAGACCCGCGACCTTGCCTTCTCCGACATCTCCGGCCTGCTCGCCGAGCGCGAGGCGATGCTGCACTCCATCCGCGAAGGCGTGATCGCCCTCGACCGGGGTGGCCGCGTCCGCCTGGTCAACGACGAAGCCGCCCGGCTGCTGGGCCTCGCAGCGGACTCCGCCGACGCCCTCGCCGGGCGCGCACTGGACGACGTACTCGGCGCGGGCCGCACCACCGACGTCCTCGCCGGCCGGGTCACCGGCCGCGACCTGCTCACCGTCCAGGGCACCCGGGTGCTGGTGGCCAACCGGATGCCGACCGAGGACGGCGGCGCCGTCGCCACCCTGCGCGACCGCACCGAGCTGGAGCACCTGGCCCGGGAGCTCGACTCCACCCGAGGCCTGATCGAAGCCCTGCGGGCACAGGACCACGAGCACGCCAACCGGCTCCACACCCTCCTCGGCCTGCTGGAGCTCGGTCTCCACGAGGAGGCGGCGCAGTTCGTGACCGAGGTCGCCGGAGTGCACCGCAGCACCGCCGAGCAGGTCACCGAGAAGGTCCGCGACCCGCTGCTGGCCGCGCTCCTCGTGGGCAAGGGCGCGGTCGCCGCCGAACGGGGCGTCTCGCTGCGCCTCGCTGACCGCACTTTGCTCCCGGACCGCCTCCTCGATCCGGGCGGCCTCGTCACCATCACCGGCAACCTCGTGGACAACGCCCTGGACGCGGCCGCGGGCTCGGCGGCGCCCTGGGTCGAGGTCGAGCTCCGCTCCGAAGGGCGCTCGGCGGTGCTCCACGTCCGGGACAGCGGCCCCGGCATCCCCGCCGGCCGTCACGAGGAGATCTTCACCGAGGGCTGGTCGACCAAGCAGCCCTCGGCCCACCGCGAGCGCGGTCTGGGTCTCGCGCTGGTGCGCCGCCTGGCGGAGCGGCAGGGCGGCGCGGTCCGGGCCGGCGGGGCAGTGGACGGAGGGGCGGAGTTCTCCGTCGTACTCCCGGAGGCCCTGCGATGAACGAGTCCCCGATGCACGTATTGGTCGTCGACGACGACGTGCGTGTTGCCCTGATCAACGCGGCGTACGTGGCGAAGGTTCCCGGTTTCCGGGTGGCGGCCCAGGTCCATTCGGCGGCCGCGGCCCTGGAGTTCCTGGAGTCCCATCCGGTCGACCTGATCCTGCTGGACCACTACCTGCCCGACGAGAACGGCCTGGACCTGGTGCGCCGCCTGCGCCAGCACGGCCACCGCACCGACGTCATCATGGTCACCGCCGCCCGCGACCTCGCCACCGTCCAGGCGGCCATGCGCCTCGGCGCCCTCCAGTACCTCGTCAAGCCCTTCACCTTCGCCGGGCTGCGCACCCGGCTGGAGGCCTACAGAGCCCTGCGGCACGCCCTGGAGGCCGGCGGCGAGGCCGAACAGGCCGAGGTGGACCGCCTCTTCGGCGCCCTGGCGGCCGCCGAGAGCCCCAACGACCTGCCCAAGGGCCACTCCCCCACCACCGCCGAACTGGTCCGCCAGGTCCTGCGCACCGCCACCGGACCCCTGTCGACCCAGCAGATCGCGGAACGCGCCGGCATCAGCCGCCAGACCGCCCAGCGCTACCTCAAGCTGCTGGACCGCGCCGGCCGGGTCACGCTCGCCCTGCGCTACGGCGAGACCGGCCGCCCGGAGCACCGCTACAGCTGGCGCCCCCAGGATCCCGGCCCGGCGTAGCCCGAGTCACACCGCGCCCGCCCCGGTGAGCGACCGGACCTCCGTCTCCGCGTGCTTCGCCGCGTCCGGTGCCTCCGACGAGGTGAGCGTGCCGAGCCAGCCCGCGAGGAAGCCGAGCGGGATCGACACGATCCCGGGGTTCTGGAGCGGGAAGTACTGGAAGTCGGCTCCCGGGAACAGGGACTCCGGGCTGCCGGAGACGACCGGGGACAGCAGGACCAGCAGCACCGCCGGCACCAGCCCGCCGTAGACGGACCAGACCGCCCCCCGCGTGGTGAACTCGCGCCAGAACAGCGAGTACAGCAGCACGGGCAGGTTCGCGGACGCGGCCACCGCGAAGGCCAGCCCGACCAGGAACGCCACGTTCAGGTCCTGGGCCAGCAGCCCCAGGGCGATCGCCACCGCTCCGATCCCCACGGCCGCGGCCTTGGCCACGGCCACCTCGCCGCGCCGGCGGCCGTGGCGGCGGCGGCGGAGCGACGCGTACAGGTCGTGCGCGACGGAGGCCGAGGACGCGAGGGTGATCCCGGCGACCACCGCGAGGATGGTAGCGAAGGCGATGGCGGCGACGAAGGCGAACAGCACCGCACCCCCGGTGGAGTCGGTTCCCCCGCCCAGGAAACCGGCCAGCAGCGGAACCGCCGTGTTCCCCGAGGCGTTGGACGCCCGGACCTCGGCGGGCCCCAGCAGCGCGGCAGCGCCGAACCCGAGCACGATGGTCATCAGGTAGAAGCCGCCGATCAGCGCGATGGCCCAGACGACGGACCGGCGCGCCGCCCGCGCCGTCGGCACGGTGTAGAAGCGGGACAGGATGTGCGGGAGGCCGGCCGTGCCCAGGACGAGGGCGAGGCCCAGGCTGATGAAGTCCAAGCGCGAGGTCGAGTCCGCCCCGTACTTCAGGCCCGGGCTCAGGAACCGGGCGCCGTGTCCGCTGCGTTCGGCCGCCGTGGTCAGCAGCTGGTTGACGTCGCCGTGGAAGCGCAGCAGCACCAGCACGGTCAGCGTGATCGCGCCGCCCATCAGCAGCACCGCCTTGACGATCTGGATCCAGGTGGTGGCCCGCATGCCGCCGAACGACACGTACACCACCATGAGCGCGCCGACCCCGACCACGGTCAGGGTCCTGGCGGCGGTGCCCGAACCCCCGATCAGCAGTCCGACCAGACTGCCCGCGCCCACCATCTGCGCGACGAGGTACAGCACGGAGACCACGACCGAGGACGTGCCGGCGGCGATCCGGACCGGCCGCTGGCTCATCCGGGCCGCGACCACGTCGGCCAGGGTGAAACGCCCGCAGTTGCGGACCAGTTCGGCGACCAGGAAGAGGACGACCAGCCACGCGACGAGGAAGCCCACCGAGTACAGCATGCCGTCGTAGCCGAACAGCGCGATGAGGCCGGAGATGCCGAGGAAGGAGGCGGCCGACATGTAGTCGCCGGCGATGGCGAACCCGTTCTCCAGCGGGGAGAAGAGGCGCCCTCCGGCGTAGAACTCCTCGGCCGTGCCGTGCCGGTTGCGGCTGACCCAAGTGGTGATGCCCAGGGTGATCGCGATGAAGGCGCTGAACAGGATCAGCGCGAGGGCCTGGTGTTCGGTGCTCAACGGCCTTCCCCCTGCGCCCGGATCCGCTCCTGGCCCCGCTCCTGCTCGAAGACCGTCCAGCGCAGGTCGAGCGCGGCCCGGTCCCGGCGCAACCGGGCGTGGCGGGCGTACGCCCAGGTCAGCAGGAAGGTGCTGAGGAACTGGCCCAGGCCCGCGAGCAGGGCCACGTTGACCGCGCCGACGACGGGCCGGGCCATCAGCCCGGGCGCCGCCGTGGCGGCGACGACGTAGGCGACGTACCAGAGCAGGAAGCCGGCGGTCGCCGGGATGACGAACCTCCGGTAGCGGCTTCGCACTTCCTGGAAGGCCGCGCTGCGCTGCACTTCGAGGTAGATGTCGGCCGCGCCGGGTGCGGGCCGCTCACCGGTCACCGGGCGCGCGGGATCCGTCGCGGCACCCTCACCCCAGCCGACCGCCGGCGCGTCGTACCAGGGGTCGTCCAGCCGGATCGTTCCGGCATCACGACCTTCGTGCTTGTCCACCGAACTCTCCTTGTCCGCGACCGCATTGGCCGCGCGGCACAAGGATGTGGGCAATGGGGGCTTTCCGGACTGCCGTCCCGGCGCTGTTCACTCGTTCAGGTGAGGGCGAAAGAGTGAACGGCGCCGGTACGCCGCGATCCGGTGGGCCCCGGTCGGCTCAGGCGTCGATGCGCGAGCGGTCGAGGGTGGCGGCGGAGCCGGTGATGAACTCCTTGCGGGGGGCGACCTCGTTGCCCATGAGGAGGTCGAAGACGGATTCGGCGGAGTCCAGGTCCCCGATGTTGATGCGGCGCAGCGTCCGGTGCCGCGGGTCCATGGTGGTCTCCGCGAGCTGGTCGGCGTCCATCTCGCCGAGGCCCTTGTAGCGCTGGATGGCGTCCTTGTAGCGGATGTTCTTGCGCTGGTACTCCAGCAGGGTCTGGCGCAGCTCGTTGTCCGAGTACGTGTAGACGTACTTGTCCTGGCCCTTCTTCGGCTGGACGAGTTCGATCCGGTGCAGCGGCGGCACGGCGGCGAAGACCCGGCCCGCCTCGACCATCGGCCGCATGTACCGCTGGAAGAGCGTGAGCAGCAGGCACCTGATGTGCGCGCCGTCGACATCGGCGTCGACGAGCAGGACGATCTTGCCGTAGCGGGCGGCGTCGAGGTCGAAGGTCCGGCCCGAGCCGGCTCCTATGACCTGGATGATCGCGCCGCATTCGGCGTTCTTGAGCATGTCCGAGACCGAGGACTTCTGGACGTTGAGGATCTTGCCGCGGATCGGCAGCAGCGCCTGGAACTCCGAGTTCCGGGCCAGCTTGGCGGTACCGAGCGCCGAGTCGCCCTCGACGATGAACAGCTCGCTGCGCTCGACGTCGTCACTGCGGCAGTCGGCCAGCTTGGCGGGCAGCGAGGAGGACTCCAGCGCGGTCTTGCGGCGCTGCGCCTCCTTGTGCTGGCGGGCCGCGATCCGGGTCCGGGCGGCCGCGACGATCTTCTCCATGACGGCGCGGGCCTGCTGCTTGTCGTCGCGCTTGGTGGAGGTCAGGAACGCCTTGAGTTCCCTGGCGACGACGGCGGCGACGATCCGGGTGGCCGCGGAGGTCCCGAGGACCTCCTTGGTCTGGCCCTCGAACTGCGGCTCGGCGAGGCGGACGGTGACGACCGCCGTCATGCCCTCCATCGCGTCGTCCTTGACCACGTCGTCCTCGGCCACGCGCAGCAGCTTCGCCGAGCGCAGCACCTCGTTGACGGTCTTGGCGACCGAGCGCTCGAAGCCGGAGACGTGGGTGCCGCCCTTGGGGGTGGCGATGATGTTCACGAAGGACTTGACGTTGGTCTCGTACCCGGTTCCCCAGCGCAGGGCGATGTCGACGCCGAGCTCACGGGTGACCTCGGTGGGGGTCATGTGGCCGCGGTCGTCCAGGACCGGCACGGTCTCCTTGAAGGTCCCGGTGCCGGTGAGCCGCAGCACGTCGCAGACGGCCTTGTCCTGGGCGAGGTACTCGCAGAACTCGCCGATGCCCCCGTCGAAGCGGAAGACCTCCTCGGTCTTGCCCGCACCGTCGATGCCGCGCTCGTCGCGGACGACGATCGTCAGGCCGGGCACGAGGAAGGCCGTCTGGCGGGCACGCTGGTAGAGCGTCTCCAGGTTCAGCCGGGCGTCCTTGAGGAAGATCTGCCGGTCCGCCCAGTAGCGGACCCGGGTGCCGGTCTTGCCCTTGGTGATCCGCTTGATCTTGCGCAGGCCGTTCGCGGGGTCGAAGGGGCTGTCGGGGTCCTGCTCGGTGAACATCCCGGGGACGCCGCGGCGGAAGCTGATGGCGTGCGTCGAGCTGCCGCGGTCCACCTCGACGTCGAGCCGCGCGGAGAGCGCGTTGACGACGGAGGCGCCGACGCCGTGCAGGCCGCCGGAGGCCGCGTAGGAGCCGCCGCCGAACTTGCCGCCGGCGTGCAGCTTGGTCATGACGACCTCGACACCGGAGAGGCCGGTCTTCGGCTCGACGTCGACGGGGATGCCGCGGCCGTTGTCCCGGACCTCGACGGAGGAGTCCTCGTGGAGGATCACCTCGATGTGGTCGCAGTAGCCGCCCAGGGCCTCGTCGACGGAATTGTCGATGATCTCCCACAGGCAGTGCATCAGGCCTCGACTGTCGGTCGAGCCGATATACATGCCGGGGCGCTTGCGAACGGCCTCAAGACCCTCGAGGACGAGCAGGTGCCGCGCGGTGTAGTTGGAACCGTCCCGGTCTGCTCCGGACAGCAGTGCGCTCGAAGGCACGGACGTGTCGGCGGTCACGCAGTTCGCTCCTCGCTGAATTTCTTTTCTGGCCCGGTTGGGCGCAGGGGTGGCTCGGTCGCCCGTCAGAGGGTACCGAGGCCTGGTAGAGCCGATGCAACGCCACCCGCGTCGCTTCCCCAGCCTAGTGCAGATCCGCACGGGTGTTCGATCCCCCGTGGGGGTGACGCAAACATCACGTTCCCTTCCACGCATGAACCATTTAGGGTTCGGGCACGTCCTCATGAACAACCGGCGCTCATGCCGGGGAGGACGGAACTGCAACAAGCGAACGACTGACAACGCGAAACCGTAAAGCAACGCAATACGGCTCCTTCGCCGCCAACCGGCAACAGCCGGCCAGCTTCGGAAGGAAGTTTCGAAAGAAAGCCGCGAGCGGGAACGTTTTCGGCCTGGTTGGATGTTGACCCTGGTACGACAGCTCGTCGAGCTAGAGAAGAGGCGACGTGACTACTGTTCTGACACCCGCGACCCCGCTGACGGCCGCTGACCGATGCGACCGTTGCGGCGCCCAGGCATATCTGCGCGTCGTCCTGCTGAGCGGCGGTGAACTGCTCTTCTGCGCCCACCACGGGCGTAAGTTCGAGCCGGAACTCAAGAAGATCGCCGCGGAAATACAGGATGAGACCGAGCGGCTTACGTCCGCTCCGGCTGCCGATGCCGCCGACACCGAGGACCGCTGACACAGGCCTACCTCGCATCCGACGAGCCAGGACCGGCCAGGCCGGTCGACGGGCGGTTCCCCCTGTGACCCAGGGGGAACCGCCCGTCCTCGTTTCTCCCGGACCGACCAGCCGCAGACGGCTACCCGCGGGCCCTACGAGCCTTCGAGGGGGCCTGGGCGCCGCACTGAGCCCCTCGGAGCGCCCATCGCGGGCCGCTGCTCGGCCACCGGCTGCAAGGCCCTCTGGGGGCTGCTCACGAAGCCGGCCATCGCGGCGATCCGGGTGTACACCCCGGGACTGTCGGCGCGCCCGCAGCCCCGCCCCCAGGACACCAGGCCGATCAGCCGCCCCCGAGCGACGAGCGGGCCGCCGCTGTCCCCCTGGCAGGCGTCCTTGCCGCCGTCCTGCTCCCCCGCGCACACCATGCTCTCCGGCCGGTACTGGCCGTCCGCGTCCCCCGGGTACGCCGCGGCGCAGGCCTCGTCCGACAGCACGGTGACGCGGGCGGCGCGCAGCCCGTAGGCGTAGTCGCCGAACCCGCTGGTGTCGCCCCACCCGTACACGAAGGCCTGGGTCCCGGGCTCGTACGCCGGGTGCCCTGCGCCGGCCATGGGGAGCACGTACTGGGCCGGCACCGCTTCGGCCAGTTCCAGTACCGCGATGTCCCCCGCGTTGCTCTTCGGGTCGTACTCCGGATTCACCCGGGCCGACCGGACGGCGATCTCACGCCCGTCCGCCGCCCGCAGCTCCGTACGTCCAGCGATCACCCGCAGGTCGGGCACCGACTCGACGGGGCCGCCCAGCACCTGGCGCCCGAGGCAGTGGGCGGCGGTCACCACCGTGGCCGGGGCGACGACAACGCCGCCGCAGAACTGGCCGCCCCGCGTACCCCCGAACCGGTCACGGCTGGCCAGGGCCACGACCCAAGGACTGTCGGCCACCTTCACCGGCTGGCCCCCGATCACCACACCGTCCGCGGCCGCCCGGGGCAGCTGGGCCGGATGCGCCGCGGCCGCTCCCGCCACCAGCGTCAGCGCGCCCGCCAGGGCACGGGCTAGGAAACGACGCATGAGGCCTCCTGACTCCGAGTGTGCATGACTCCACCCAGAGTGGGATGCCCGGTGGCCGTGCGCACCCGCGCGGCCACCCGGCGCCGTCCTGCCGCCGTCCGTGTGCGGGCCGGTCAGTCGAGGTAGTCGCGCAGGACCTGCGAGCGGGACGGGTGCCGCAGCTTCGACATCGTCTTGGACTCGATCTGGCGGATCCGCTCGCGCGTCACCCCGTAGACCTTGCCGATCTCGTCCAGCGTCTTGGGCTGCCCGTCGGTCAGGCCGAAGCGCATCGACACCACGCCCGCCTCGCGCTCGCTGAGGGTGTCGAGCACCGAGTGCAGCTGCTCCTGCAGGAGCGTGAAGCTCACGGCGTCGGCCGGGACCACGGCCTCGGAGTCCTCGATGAGGTCACCGAACTCGCTGTCGCCGTCCTCGCCGAGCGGGGTGTGCAGGGAGATCGGCTCGCGGCCGTACTTCTGGACCTCGATGACCTTCTCCGGGGTCATGTCGAGTTCCTTCGCCAGCTCCTCCGGAGTGGGCTCGCGGCCCAGGTCCTGGAGCATCTGGCGCTGCACCCGGGCCAGCTTGTTGATCACTTCCACCATGTGCACCGGGATGCGGATGGTGCGGGCCTGGTCGGCCATGGCCCGGGTGATCGCCTGCCGGATCCACCAGGTCGCGTACGTGGAGAACTTGTAGCCCTTGGTGTAGTCGAACTTCTCGACGGCGCGGATCAGGCCCAGGTTCCCCTCCTGGATCAGGTCCAGGAAGAGCATGCCGCGGCCGGTGTAGCGCTTGGCGAGCGAGACCACGAGGCGGAGGTTGGCCTCCAGCAGGTGGTTCTTGGCCCGGCGGCCGTCCTCGGCGATGATCTCCAGCTCGCGCTTGAGCTTGGGCGCCAGCTTGTCCGAGTTCGCCAGCTTGTCCTCGGCAAACAGACCGGCCTCGATGCGCTTGGCGAGTTCGACCTCCTGCTCGGCGTTGAGCAGGGGGACCTTGCCGATCTGCTTGAGGTAGTCCTTGACCGGGTCGGCGGTGGCGCCGGCCACGGCGACCTGCTGGGCCGGGGCGTCGTCCTCGTCGTCCGAGATGACGAAGCCCTTGGTCTCGCCGCCGTCCTCTTCCTCCTCGGACTCGGCCTTGGCGACGGGACCCTCCTCCGGGGTCTCCTCGTCGGCCTCGTCGGCGTCCTTCTTGGCCGCCGCCTTCTTCGCCGCCGCCTTCTTGGCGGTGGCCTTCTTGGCGGGAGCGGCCTTCTTGGCCGCCGTCTTCTTCGCTGCGGCCTTCTTCGCGACCGGCTCGGTCCCGGGCTCCTCCACCAGGGCGTCGGCGGTGTCCGGTTCCGCCGGCGCGGGCTCCGCTGCCGCGGGCGCGGCGGCCGGCGCGGCCTCCGCCTTCGCCGCTACGGTCTTGGTCGCCGTCCGCTTGGCCGGGCTCTTCGCTGCGACGCTCTTGCGGGGGGTGCGCTTGGGCGACTCCGCGGCACTGACCATCAGCGTCACACCCTCTTCCTCGAGGATCTGGTTGAGGCTGCGCAGAACATTCTTCCACTGGGTCGCAGGAATCTGGTCAGCCTCGAAGGCCCGACGCACGTCATCGCCGGCGATCTGCCCCTCGGCCTTGCCCCGCTCGATGAGCGCCATCACAGACTCGGAATCGGCGATCTCCGGCGGGAGCGTACGGGATGTGCTGGCCGACACGAACAACCTCTCGGAACGATGGGAACGGCTTCCGACCCCGGCCCGGTGGTGCTGGACCGTGGCCGACGACCACCGGCTGGGAATGGGCCGGGGGCGCGGGCAGGGGCCGGGGAGCTGCACAGCACCCGCAAGGGCTGCTGTCTTCCCTCCGTCGGCCATCACCTCTTAAGTCATCGCGTGACGTCGCGGAGCGTTACGCCCAATCTTCGTGGTCCGAGTCACACCACTTTTACGTCAATGCCGGTCATACGGCCATACGCGCAGTTCGGGCGGCCGTGCCGGGGCCGCACATCGGTGTCGCCGGGCCCGATCCGGGCCCGGCGACACGTGGTGAACCCCCGCGCCCCCGCGCGTCGCCCTGTCAGTGCTCGCGCGGGGCCGGGACCACGCGCTCGACCTCCGGGTGCACGGTGAGCAGCTGGCGCATGGCGTTCTCGGCGCCCGTCGCGTCACCGGCCGCGAGCGCCTCGACCATGCGGGCGTGGTGCGCGACGCCCGTCTCGCTGGGCCGGTCGCAGGCAGCGACCGGGCTGCCCGAGACCTGGAGGGCGCCGGAGACGATGCCGGAGAGGTGCTCCAGCATCCGGTTGCCGGCGACCTGGATCAGCAGCGCGTGGAACTCGTTGTCGGCGCGGGCGAAGGTGATCGCGTCGCCCTGGCCGAGGGCGTGGCCCATGATCTCGACCATGTCGGCGAGCCGCTGCTGGATGTCGGGGCGGCCGTGACCGGCGGCGAGGCGGGCGGCCAGCGGTTCGATGGTCCAGCGGAGCTCGTTGAGCTCGCGGCGCTGGTCGTCGCGCTGGGGGCCGAAGGCCCGCCACTCGATGATGTCGGGGTCGAGCAGGTTCCAGTCGGCGACCGGGCGGACCCTGGTGCCCACGTTCGGGCGGGCGCTGACGAGGCCCTTGGCCTCCAGGACGCGCAGTGACTCGCGGACAACCGTCCGCGAGACCTCGAAGCGCTGGCCGATCTCCTCGGGGACCAGGGGGCGGTCCGCGCCGAGGTCGCCCGACACGATCATCTGGCCGAGCTGCTGGACGAGTTGGCCGTGCAGTCCGCGGCCCCGGCTTCCTGCTGCCCGGCGGCCGACGCGGCTCAACTCGACGTCGGCGCCGTCCCAGTGGGGTGGCCCGACCCGGTCGGACCCGGGGGTCTCCGCGAAGGGGTAGCGGTCGAGTTCGCCCGGGCCTGCGAGACCGGAGTCGGCGTGGCGGGCGGCGGTCATCATGGTGTGCGCAAGGGTACTCACGAATCCTTTGTCGGCTGCGCCTTCATCACCCTTGAGGTCTTTGGTGAAAAGCACACGAAAGGGTGATCGGTGCCACCTACGCAATTGACGACTTATCGTAAAGAACCGGGCCTATTGCGGGGAGTTGCGATCCCTTTCGCGTGATGCGAACGCCATCGGTCCCGTTGCCACCCCGTCCCGCCACGGAACGATCAGCATCGGTCTCTCACCAGCGCACCCGGCTGCGCAGTCCTGTGAACCCATAGGCGCACAACAGGACGATCAACGACAACACCAGCGCGATACCGACGGGTTGGGCCATCATCCGCAGGACGTCCAGCACGAAGCGGTCCGTCTCCGGGGGCCAGTGCGCCGCGGACACCCCGCGCAGCCGCGAGGCGATCCCGTCCGCCGGGTACGCGGACGGTCCGGCCAGCGCCTTGCGCACCAGGGGTACGACCGCCACCGGTACGGCGAGCACCGCGGCCAGGCCGGCGGCCGTGGAGCGGAAGACGGCGGAGGCCAGGACGCCGGCCCAGGCGCAGCCCATGAGCAGCCCCGCCCAGCCCACGGCCGGGGCGATCCACTGCGCGGGCGAGCGCAGCGGAGCGGCTCCGAAGACCAGCCCCACGGCGCAGGCGTCCGCGGTGAGGGCGAGGGCGCCGATCAGCAGGGCCAGGGCGGAGCAGACTCCCAGTTTGGCGGTGAGCAGTCCCAGCCTGCGCGGCACGGTGCCGCGGGCCGCCGCCAGGGCGGGGTAGCGGTACTCCTCGCCGAAGGCCAGAGCGCCGAGGAGTCCGGCCCCCAGGGCCGCGGGCGGCAGGGGCAGCAGTTCTGGCCATGCGGCGAGCATCCGGTTGCGCGGTGCCGTGCCGGTCCGGGCGAGCAGCACGGCGGTGATCGCGGAGACGGCGATCACCACGGCCGCCGTGAGCCAGGGCGTGGCGGTGCCGAAGACGCGGTGCAGCTCGTAGCGCAGGGGCCGCAGCGGGCCACCGAGGCGGCGGACCGCCGAGACCGGGAGCCCGGGGCCGGTGTCCTGAGCGCGGCCGGGGTTCGGTGAGCGGTCCTGGACGGCGGCCTCGGCCGCCCAGGCGCCGGCCGTGGACGCGGCGGGGCGTTCGGGGCTGCTGGGGAAGCCGGATGTGGTGCGTCCCTCGGAGGCGAGCTGCTGCCCGGCCTCCTGACGCGCCTCCGCCAGGGCGTCGATCCGCACTTCGGCACGCGCTTCGGCGCCGGCTTCGGTGCGGGCCTGTGGGACGGGCCGGGCCGGCGCTCCCGCTTCGCCCGCGTCCCCGGCGTCTCCGGTCTCGTCGGCGAGCTGGTGGACCAGGACCCCGTTGCGGAACGCGGCTTCGCCCACCTCCGCGCAGTTGCTGCCGTACACGGACAGACGGGTGCCGCTCTCCGCGACGATCTCGACGGCGCGCTGGGCCGCCCGGGCCTCGCGTCCCAGTACGTCGGCGAGCCGGGCCGCGTGCGGGGTGCGTACGGCGACCCTCGGCCGGAGCCGGGTACGGGCGAAGTCCCCGGCGTCCTGGTCGGCGACGAGCCGGCCCGCCTCGATGGAGACGACCCGGTCGGCGCCGCGGGCGGCCTCCTTGGCGTCGTCGGTGGTGAAGAGCACCGCACCACCGAGGGAAGCGTGCCGGCGCAAGAGCCCGTACAGCCAACTGCGTTCGCGCGCGGACAGTTCCGCGGCCGGCTCGTCGAGGAGCAGCGTGCAGGGGTCGGCGAGGAGCGCCGCGGCGAGTGCGAGCCGGCGCTCCATCGCGCGCGAGAGCGAACCGAGCCGGTGGTCGCGCAGGCCGGCGATGCCGACGACCTCCAGCATGGTGTCGGCCCGGGAGGCCGGCACCCCTGCGGCGGCGCAGAGCATCCGCAGCTGGTTGCGGACGGTCCGCGACGGGTTGCCGGGCACGTCCCCGAGCAGCACGCCGACCTCACGGCCGGGGTGTGGGACCCGGTGCAGCGGGCGGCCTCGGAAGTAGGTGACGCCGCGGCCCGGTTCGAGTTCGAGCATGAGCCGCAGCGCGGTGGTCTTGCCGGAGCCCGGTTCCCCGAGCAGGGCGGTCACGCGCCCGGGGCGGGCCTCGAAGGTGAGGTCGTCCACGGCGGGCGGGAGGTCTCGACGGGGTGTGCTGGTGAGTCCGATGGCCTGGAGCATCGCTTCTCTCGCGGGGGGTGAGACCGCTCTGCGGCAGGGTGGGTACCGCCAGCAAGATAACGCGATATGTCCGATTTTCCGGGCAGGTGGACCGCGGCCACGCCCGTGTCGCGGCGCGAGCCCGCCCCACCGGGAGCGAGCCGGCAAAGCAAAGGCGGGGGCCGGCCCCGGGCCTGCCGGGCGCCCGCCGGACGGGACGGGGCGGGGCTAGCGGGAGCGAGCCGGACCCTGGTGTTGGAGTGTCAGACCTCGGGGCGCAGCATCGGCGGGTTGAGCAAGGTCGCCCCGCCGGCCCGGAACAGCTGGGCCGGGCGCCCGCCCTGACGGGTCGTGGTCCCTCCCGCCGGCACCAGGAACCCGGGGGTCCCGGTGACCTTGCGGTGGAAGTTTCGGGGGTCGAGCGCCACGCCCCACACGGCCTCGTAGACCCGGCGCAGTTCACCGACCGTGAACTCCGGCGGGCAGAAGGCCGTGGCCAGGGAGGAGTACTCGATCTTGGAGCGGGCCCGCTCCACCCCGTCCGCAAGGATCTGGGCGTGGTCGAAGGCGAGCCCCGCGGAGGCCTCACCGGCCGCGAGGAGCTCGTCGACCGGAGCCCAACGGGCGCTGTTGGCGTCGCCGCCCGCCCGGGGCGCCGGCAGGTCCGGCGCCAGAACCAGGTGCGCCACGCTGACCACCCGCATCCTGGGGTCGCGCTCCGGGTCCCCGTAGGTGGCGAGCTGTTCGAGGTGCGCGCCGTTGTCCACACCCGGGGCACCCGGATCGTGCGCGCACAGGCCGGTTTCCTCGGAGAGCTCCCTGGCCGCGGCCGCCGCCAGGTCCTCCTCGGCGCGCACGAAGCCGCCGGGCAGGGCCCAGCGGCCCTGGAACGGCTGCTCACCCCGCCGGACGACCAGCGCGCAGAGTGCGTGGCGCCGTACGGTGAGCACGACCAGGTCGACGGTGACGGCGAAGGGCGGAAAGGCCGACGGGTCGTAGGGCGACATGCCGCGATCATAGTCGTCTGCCTGACGATAAACAGAGCTTTGGTGATCCCGGAAACGGCGATCCGGAGCTTAGCCTCCCAGTTGGAGCGCATCAGCCGCCTCCTCCACCATGCCGAGCCCGAGACGGCTGACGCGTACGGCGAACGGTTCCCCGGCCACGCGCAGCCCCGAGAGGCGCAGGGCGCCGAGCGGAGCACCTGTAAGGGGTGCGAGGGCGACCGTGCCGGCGGGGGCGTCCGGGCGGATACCGGCGAGCGCGGTCAGGACGTGGATCCCGGCCGCGGCGGCCACCGCGGCGGGGCGGCAGGCCGCGGGGTGCGGGAGGGGGGCGCTGCCGACGGTGCGCTGCTCTGCCGCGTACATCTCCGGCAGCCGGTATCCGAACCTCTCCGCCGCGTCGAGCAGGCCCCGCAGCAGCCCGGCGGCCTCCCTCTCGAAGCCGGCCTGCGCCAGGGCCGCCACGGCGACCGCGCTCTCGTGGGCCCGTACGGCTCCGGAGCGGTGACCGAACGGGTTGTGACCCGGCTCCCGGGCCGCCATGCTGCGCAAGCCCCACCCGGAGTCCATGGCGGGGGCGCCGAGCAACCGGGCGAGCTGCTCGGTGCGGGCCCGGTCCAGCAGGCCGGGAGCCAGGCGGCCCGCGCCCAGCAGGCCGGTGTCCAGCAGGTGCGCGGCGGCCCCCGTCAGCCGGGGCAGCGGCCGCCCGTCGGGGTGCAGGGCGGCGGCCGGCCGGCCACCGTCCGGGCCGTCGATCCAGAACGCGGCCTGGAACCTCTCCCGCAGTCCGGCCGCCCACTCCCGCCACTCCGCGGCTCCGTCCCGCCCGCACCCGGCGAGGAGGTCGGCACCGAGCAGCGCGGCCCGGTGCGCGTGGGCCTGGGTTTCGCAGCGCCGGGGTCCCGGGGTGGGATCGGCCAGGAAGCCGTCCTCGCGCAGGGCTCCGCGCAGCCAGCCGAGGCAGCGCTCGGCGGCCGGCAGCAGCCGGGCCACCTCGGCTTCGGGCAGCCCCCACCGCCACGCTTCGGCCAGCACCGCCGGGAAGGCGAGGGTGGCCTCCGTTCCGGTGCAGCCGGGCGGCAGCTGCGGTCCGGCCCCGCGCAGCGGTCCGGGGATCTTCCCGGCGTCGGGTCCCTTTCCGGGGGTCTGGGTCCGCGCCAGGGTGCGCAGGGTGGCCCCGGCCAGGCCGGTGCCGAGCGGGAGCGCCATCCGGGCGGCCCACAGCGACTCCGCCGGGGCGAGCCCGAGCCGCCAGGGGACCCCGGCCGCGACGAAGGCGTCCGCCGGGTCCGCCGGGTCTCTCAGGAGCAGGGCTCGCAGGTCCTCGGCGCTGGTCCGGAACCAGGCCTCCGCCCGGGGGTCGTCCCCTTCGGCCCGTGCGTCGGACATTGGGTTCGCCACCTGCCCGGCCGGGGCCCGCGCGGTGCGTTCGCCGGCGGTCCGCAGCTCGATGGTGCGGGTCTCACCCGGCCCCAGTTCGAGCTGCCAGCGCAACAGTCCGGACGAGGCGAGCGCGTCGTCCGGAGCCGGCTCGGCGGTGGTGACGGCCTGCGCCTCACCGGTGCTCCAGCGCAACCCGGCGGCGTGCACCCCGGCGGGCAGCTCCGCTCCGGCCCGGCCGGCCGCCACGGCGGCCAGCTCCGCCAGGTCCGTGCCGAGCGAGAGCTCCACGGGCAGGCGTACCGGCCGGGCCGCGTAGCTGCGCAGGGTGATCCGCTCGGTGCCGTCCGCGTGGCGGATCCGCTCGATTCCGATGTCGGGGTCGGGGCCCGCCTCGGCGCCCGTGCGGACGGTCGCGGTGAAGGCCGCCCGGTCCGCCCCGAGGCTGCGCCCTTGGACGGCGACCGGATCGCGGCCCCCGACGCGGAGCACGCACCGGGAGAGCAGCCGGCGCCCCGCGCGGTAGACACCGTCGAGCCCCCGACCGGTCAGCTGACCGTGCTCAGGCGAGATGACCAGGCAGGGCGCGGCAACGCAGATGACGGCGCCGTGCACGGGCGGCAACTCGGGCCTGCGGGCGGGAGGTACGGGGTGAGCCATGCGTCGCCTTGTCTGCGCTCCGGTCGGTTCCGCTCGTCGGCGGAGGGGCCGGTCACCCACCACCCCCCAGCGCAACGCCCCTACCCCCACCCGGGTCACGGGCCCCACCGACGGCTCCGGCCGCCCCCCGGCCCATGCGTCGCCCTCGGCGATCACGCAGCCGAACCAGGAGCCGGCGGGGGTTCCGGTGATGCCACGGCCGGCCCGCGAGCTTTCGGGGACCGGGGCTCCGCCTCCCATGGCTCGCGAATTGCCGAAGCGCCCGGCGATCCGCCACCCGAGCCGAGCGCCGGCGCAGGCCGGTGCGTGGCTCGGCGAGTGCCGGGAGCCGCGGGCCGCCCGGGCGACGCGCGGCCGGGGCGGCGGCACCGTCGGCGCTCCCCGTAAGCGCCCGCTGACCAGCCCCGCGGCAGCGCGGGTGGCCTCACGCAGCCGCGCCACCGGAGCCCGCCGACCTCGCAGCGGCGGCCGTCCCCGCAGGCAGGGCGCCGCCCTCTCCCGCTCCGGGGTGTCCGCGCCCTTTGGCGGAGCGCTGCGGACCCGCGACCGGGTACCGGCAACCCGGCGCGGGAGGCCACGCAGTCGCCCCGCCGATGTCTGCCGCTCCCGGTTCACTGGTCGCTCCCCGCGCTCCGGCGGGACTCGCGGCGCTCGGTCTTCGAACGACGGCCGGGCGGGCGGGTGCCGGCGGTCGACCGCTTGCGGCGCGGCTCCCGGCGCCTGCGCTCCGCCCGCAGGCACTCCCTGAGCCCCTCCGGGTCGATGCCCTCGTTGCAGGCGTGGTGGAGCAGCTGGGCGAACCGGTAGTCGGCGTCGGCCCTGAGGGCGAGCCCGAGCGTGATCCGCGCGGTCGGCTCGTCTCCGGTCGACCAGGACACCCAGCCCGCCAGGGTCAGCGGGGCGGCGGCGTGCTCCCCGTACGCTCCGACGCAGCGCCGGGCGAGCGCCCGCCACAGCCGCAGGGCGGGGGCCGCCTCCTCGTCCTCCATCCATTCGGCGGCGATGTCGCGGATCTCGCGGTCCTGGAGGCCGATGATCACAGCGGCGGCCTCGTCGTGGTCGAGCAGTGCGTCGTCCCAGCCGTCGGCTCCCGGGCCGGTCTCGGCCGGCGGGGCGAGGGTCATGCGCCGCATCAGGGTCCTGGCCAGCGCGAGCGTCTCCGCACCGACTTCTTCCCGGCTCGCCCCGTCGAGGATCTTCGGCACCAGGGCGGCGGCGGCGCGTTCCAGGGCCTTTTCCTGCTCGACGGCTTCCGCTCCGCCCAGAGGTGCCAGCCGGCCCTCGATCTCCTTGAGGGATCCCCGGACCTGGATGCCGGCGAAGGTGGCCGCCGCGGCCATGACCGAAGTGCCCGGCAGGGCCATCGGATTGCCTTCCGCCGGGCAGCAGCGCTCGTCGGGGCAGGTGTAGGACCAGTAGCGGCCGCCGGAGAGGCACAGGGCCTCGATGACCGGCACGTCGAGCGCCCCGCAGGCCAGCCGCAGCCGGTGGGCGAGCGGCCGCAGGCGGGTCATCACCCGCTGCGCGCTCTCGCCGCCGAGCGGGTCCTGGCAGAGGTAGACGACGATTCCGTCGGGCTTTCCGCCCCGGCGCTCACTGCCCCGGATCAGGGTTTCGGCGACCTGTCGGGCGGTGTCCTCCCATTCCGGGGGCGCCGAGGGGATGCCGACACGGAGCCGGCCGCCGAAGCGACCGCCTTCGCCGTGGACGGCGACCAGGACCAGCGAGTCCGTCGGGTGGAAGCCGAGCATGTAGGGCAGGGCGTCGGCCAGCTCGGCCGGGCTGCGCAGGGTGATCTGGGTTGCCGTGGTCGATCCGGACGGGGCGCTGGACCGCCGTCCGGCCGGACTGGGTGATTCGTGGTTCTTCGTCATGCGTCGACGGTCCCGCGCCTGATCATTTCCCGAAAGCCCTGTGGATAACTGGGCGACTAGTCCACATTTCAACATCCACAGGCTCAGAGCGGCATTGGCGCGATGTCGGAGGCATCGGGTTGCATGGGGGCATGAACGCAGACCTGAGGTCCTCGGCCGATTCCGTACTCGCCCGCCTGGTGGGCGATGCCACGGGCACCGCGCGGCTGCGCGAGGACCAGTGGCGGGCGATCGAGGCCCTCGTCGCACACAAGCGGCGGGCGCTGGTGGTGCAGCGCACCGGATGGGGCAAGTCCGCGGTCTATTTCGTGGCCACCTCGCTGCTGCGCGCGGGCGGAGCCGGCCCCACCGTGATCGTCTCCCCGCTGCTCGCACTGATGCGCAATCAGGTCGAGGCCGCCGCCCGGGCAGGCATCCACGCCCGTACCATCAACTCCGCCAATCCCGAGGAATGGGAAGGGATCCAGGCCGAGGTCGCGGCGGGCGAGGTAGACGTCCTCCTGGTGAGCCCGGAGCGGCTCAACAACCCGGACTTCCGGGACCAGGTGCTCCCCAAGCTGTCCGCCGCCACCGGCCTCCTCGTGGTCGACGAGGCGCACTGCATCTCCGACTGGGGGCACGACTTCCGCCCCGACTACCGGCGGCTGCGCACCATGCTGGCCGACCTCCCGCCCGGCGTGCCCGTGCTGGCCACCACCGCCACGGCGAACGCCCGGGTGACCGCCGATGTCGCCGAGCAGCTGGGCACCGGCGCCGGGACCGACGCCCTGGTGCTGCGCGGGCCGCTGGACCGGGAGAGCCTGAGCCTGTCGGTGCTCGCCCTTCCCGACGCGGCGCACCGGCTGGCCTGGCTCGCCGACCACCTCGGCGAGCTCCCCGGTTCGGGCATCATCTACACGCTGACCGTGGCCGCCGCCGAGGAGGTCACGGCCTACCTGCGCCACCGGGGGCACACCGTCTCCTCGTACACGGGGAAGACCGAGAACGCCGACCGCGAGCAGGCCGAGAACGACCTCCAGGCCAACCGGGTCAAGGCCCTCGTCGCGACTTCCGCCCTGGGGATGGGCTTCGACAAACCCGACCTGGGTTTCGTGGTGCACCTGGGTTCGCCCTCCTCCCCCATCGCCTACTACCAGCAGGTCGGCCGCGCCGGCCGTGGCGTGGAGCACGCCGAGGTGCTGCTGCTGCCGGGCCGTGAGGACGAGGCCATCTGGCAGTACTTCGCCTCGGTGGCCTTCCCGCCCGAGGAGCAGGTGCGCCGCACCCTGGAGGTACTCGCCCAGGCGGGGCGGCCGCTGTCGCTGCCCGCACTGGAGCCGCTGGTCGACCTGCGGCGCACCCGCCTGGAGACGATGCTCAAGGTCCTGGACGTGGACGGCGCCGTGCACCGGGTCAAGGGCGGCTGGACGTCGACGGGCGAACCATGGACCTACGACGCCGAGCGCTACGCGTGGGTGGCCCGGCAGCGGGCTGCCGAACAGCAGGCGATGCGTGACTACGCGTCGACGACCGGATGCCGGATGGAGTTCTTGCGCCGCCAGCTCGACGACGAGGAAGCGGCGCCCTGCGGCCGCTGCGACAACTGCGCGGAAGCCCGCTTCACCGCGGAGGTCTCCGGCACCGCCCTGGAAACCGCCCGGGGCGAACTGGGCCGTCCCGGTGTGGAACTGGAGCCCCGGAAGATGTGGCCGACCGGCCTCGCGGCCGTGGGCGTGGACCTCAAGGGCCGTATCCCTGCCGGGGAACAGGCCTCCACCGGCCGTGCGCTCGGCCGGCTCTCCGACATCGGCTGGGGCAACCGGCTGCGCCCGATGCTGGCGCGCCAGGCACCCGACCAGCCAGTTCCGGACGATGTGGCGCAAGCCGTGGTCGCGGTGCTCGCCGACTGGGCCCGGGGCCAGGGCGGTTGGGCTTCGGGAGCCCCGGACGCTCCCGCGCGGCCGGTCGGCGTCGTCGCGTTGCCCTCGCGCAGCCGTCCACAGCTCGTCGGCTCGCTGGCCGCGCGGATCGCCGAGGTCGGGCGCATGCCGCTGCTCGGAGCGCTCTCCTACACGGACGAGGCCCCGGAGTTCGGCCTGCCCTCCTCCAACAGCGCCCAGCGCGTCCGGGGTCTCCATCTCGCCTTGACCGTGTCTCCTGCCCTGGCTGCGACGCTGGTCCAGGCGGCGGGCCCGGTGCTCCTCGTGGACGACCGCGCCGAGAGCGGCTGGACACTCGCCGTGGCCGCCCGGCTGCTGCGGCGGGCGGGCGCGAAGGAGGTGTTCCCCCTGGTGCTGGCCCTCCAGCCATGACGAATGCGTCGTGCACGGCGTACCGGGGCAAGGATATGAACGGCATACCGGCGAATTCCGGTCGGCGGCCGCAAATGCTCATTGCCCCACGCTCGCGCGCCACGCGAGAATCGGAGAGCTCCCGCTCGGCTCGTCGGCACTCTCCAGGGCCGTGCCGTGGCGCGCCCACATCCCAGCCGTGCCCGTCCGCGGGCGTGTACCCGAAGGGAGGACCGTGACCATCGGATTCGCCCCGCCCTCGACCACGTCCCTGACCACGGCCACCGGCGGCGCCAGCCGGCACGGCAGACTGCTGGAACCCGCCGAGTGGTCGGCGGCCGGTGTGCCCCTGCTGAGCAATCCGCGCGAGGTCGTCAGCGGGCTGCACTCCAGGCACCACCCGGTGCCGTTCACGGCCGTGATCGCCGTGCTCGACCCTGAGGAACGGCTGGTGGCGAGCGCCTCGTTCGTGCAGCGGTCGGTGTCGGCCGACGGCTGGGAGTACCGCAACGCCCTGCTGTCCCGGCTGCGCCGCGTCCTGCCGCACGACCTGCGGCGCCGGACCCCCGTGCGCACGGCGGTGCTGCTGTACTGCCGTGAGGGCGACGAGCGGTGGACCGAGGAGGACGGCGCCTGGATGTGGGGGCTGCGCGACGCGTGCACCCTGCACGGGCTGCGCTGCGGCGCGTACATCACGCTGACCCGCGGGGGCTGGCAGGTGCTCGGCGAGGGCCGCGGCGGACGCAGACCCAGTTCGGACTCCCGCCCCGAGTTCCTCGGTGCCACCTCTGCCGAACCGGCCCCGACGCCCCTGCGCACCGGTGGGGGCGCGGCCGAAGCACTGCGGCACACCGCCGCCCGCTGAGCCCGTACTCCCGGGCCCGGCGCCGGCCCCCTCCACCGAGCGGGGGCCGACGGGCCCGCTCAGGGCGCGGGGCAACAGCGGGGCCGACGCCCGGCCCGCCCCGCTCTCCCCGCCCGTACCGGAGTACGGGCCGTCAGACGCCCGCGCCGAGCACGGAGTTGATCTGCTGCGCGTCGCCGCACACGATCAGCAGCGCACCGGCCCGGGCGAGCGCGACCGGAAGCGCACCGGCCACCGCGTCGGCCCGACCACCATTGGCCGCGAATACCACGACGGGACGGCCGGATGCGCGCCCGGCCTGCGCCACGTCCGCGTAGAACACGTCGTCCCGGGCATCGTGCTGGGCCCAGTACGCGGCCTCGCCGAAGGACAGTTCGTGCGCGGCCCACGGGTGCGCGTCGCCGGTGGTGAGCACCAGGATGTCGCCGGGCGCGCGCCCGGTGTCGAGCAGCAGGTCGACGGCCTCTTCGGCCGCGTCCAGCGCGCCCTCGGCGGAAGCCGGGATCAGCTGGACCTGGGGCACCGCCGCCGAGACGGACGGTGCGGCGGGAGCTGCGGGAACGGGCCCGGGAGTGGCCTGCGCCGCACGCTGCGCGGGCGGGGCGGGCCTGGGGGCTCCTCCCGCGCGGCTCACCGCTGCGGGGGAGGGCCCGGGGCGGCCGGGCCGCGGGACGGCGGCTGGACGCGGACCAGGTACGGGACGGGGGGTCTGCGCGGTGCGGCTCGCGGCCGGCGTGACGCGGGGACCCTGGGCACTCTCGTGAATCTGAGGCTCCTCGGGGTGAGAGGCATGAGTTGACATCTATCAAACACCGGTACGAAACGTACCGGCGGATGGCACGTGGACGCGATCAGAAATCGAAGCCGAGTTGGCCTCCGTTTTCCAGCTCCGCCGATTCCTGGCTGCGGCGCACCTTCTTGAGGTGCCGCCACTGGGGCAGCGCGTCAAGATACGACCACGAGAGCCGGTGGTACGGGGTGGGTCCCAGCTCCTCCAGGGCCGCCCGGTGCACGGGCGAGGGGTAGCCGGCGTTGGCGGCGAACGCGAAGTCCTTGACCGCGAGGACCCGTTCGCCGAGTTCGGCCATCATCCGGTCGCGCCGGACCTTGGCGATCACGGAGGCGGCGGCGACCGCGACACAGGACTGGTCGCCCTTGATCACCGTACGGACCCGCCAGGGCGGGCCGAGATAGTCGTGCTTGCCGTCGAGTATCACCGCGTCGGGCCGCACCGGCAGTGCCTCCAGGGCGCGCACCGCCGCGAGCCGCAACGCGGCCGTCATGCCCAGTTCGTCGATCTCCTCCGGCGAGGCGTGCCCCAGCCCGTGGGCGGTGACCCAGCCCTCCAGGATGTCGAGCATCGCGTCCCGGCGCTTGGGGGTGAGCAGTTTGGAGTCGGTGAGTCCCGCGGGCGGTCGGCGCAGGCCGGTGATCGCCGCGCACACGGTGACCGGACCGGCCCAGGCCCCTCGTCCGACCTCGTCGACCCCGGCGATGACCTTGGCGCCGGTGGTTGCACGGAGGGAGCGCTCGACGGTGTGGGTGGGTGCTTCGTACGGCATGGCGCCAGCAAGGGTACGCCGCCCCGCGCCGCCTGCACACCCCGCCCCGGGCCGGGGGCGCGGCCGAAGCCCCCCGCGGACTCACACCCGGAGCATCGGCACCATCACCTGGTCGATCAGCTGGGCGATGTCCCGGTCGCCCCATTCGCTTCCGTACATCTTCGCGCGATACATCAGCATTGCGGGAATGACGTCGACAATGAACGGAATGTTCGCGTCCGATCGTACTTCTCCCCGCTCGATCCCTCGCTGCACAAGCGTCTGTATCAACGCTTGCGCGGGTTCGTGCAGCCCGCTCCAGATCACGCCGCGGAACCGGTCCGCATGGTCGTGGTCGCATTCGTGAAGTACCGCGCGCAGAGCCACACCGGCGCGCGAACGCATCACGTCACACATCCGCACGCACAGCCCGTAGAGGTCGTCACGGATCGACCCGCTGTCCGGAATCCCGTCCATCGGCGGCAGTCCGGCCCTCAACACCTCGGCCACGAGCGCGGCCTTCGACGGCCAGCGCCGGTAGAGCGCCGCCTTCCCCGTCCGGGCGGCGGTGGCGACGCCTTCCATCGTGAGCGCGTTCCAGCCGACGGTGCTCAGCTGCTCCAGGGCCGCGTCCAGGATGGCCCGTTCGAGTTCCGGGCCCCTTCTGCGACCCGGCGGTACGTCCGACCAGCGGGAACCCGTCATGCTCCATACCTCCGACCGGCCCGCGCGTCCGTCGCACGTATTTTCAGCCTTAGTGAACGCTTGCGTTCCCTAAATGTAGCTCCTACCGTGGGTCGCCAGTGAACGGATGCGTTCACTATTTCACTTCGGGGGGATCCTCAGTGACAAGCGTTCAACTCGACAAACCCCGGATATCCGGGGCCGCGCGCCACCCCGGCCGTCCCGGCGTGGCACTCGCGGTGATCGCCGCCTGCCAGCTGATGGTCGTGCTCGACGCGACGATCGTGAACATCGCGCTCCCGCACATCCAGACCGCGCTCGCCTTCTCCACCACCGACCTGTCCTGGGTGCTCAGCGCCTACACCCTCACCTTCGGCGGCCTGCTCCTGCTCGGCGGCCGGGCCGGCGACATCCTCGGGCGGCGCCGGGTCTTCATGACCGGCATCCTGCTCTTCACCCTCGCCTCCCTCCTCGGCGGATTCGCCCAGGAGCCCTGGCAGCTCCTGGCCGCCCGCGCCCTCCAGGGAGTCGGTGGCGCCATCGCCTCACCCACCTCGCTGGCACTGATCACCACGACGTTCGCCGAAGGTCCCGAGCGCAACCGGGCGTTCGGCGTGTTCGCCGCCGTCTCGGCCGGCGGCGGCGCGATCGGCCTGCTGGCCGGCGGAATGCTGACGGAATGGCTCGACTGGCGCTGGGTCCTCTTCGTCAACGTGCCGATCGGAGTCCTGATCGCCGTCCTCGCCCCGCTGTTCATCAGCGAGTCCGAACGCCACCCGGGCCGTTTCGACATCGCCGGGGCGCTCACCTCCACCGGCGGCATGGCCTCGCTGGTCTACGGGTTCATCCGCGCGTCCGAGGACGGGTGGCGCGACTCGCTCACCATCGGCTCCTTCGCCGCCGCGCTGGTGCTGCTCGCGCTGTTCGTCGTCATCGAGTCCCGGGCGCGGGAGCCCATCATCCCGCTGCGGATGTTCGCGGACCGCAACCGCGCCGGCACGTACCTGATCATGCTCGGCCTCGCCGCGGCGATGTTCGGCATGTTCTTCTTCATCGTCCAGTTCGTGCAGAACGTGCTCGGCTTCTCCCCCATCCAGTCCGGCCTCGGCTTCCTGCCCGTGACCGTCGCGATCGTCACCGCCGCCGGGCTCTCGCAGCGGTTCCTGCCCCGCTTCGGCCCCAAGCCGTTCATGGTCGCCGGGTCCGCGCTCACCGGTTCGGGCCTGGCCTGGCTGAGCTTCATCGACACCGACAGCTCGTACATTTCCGGGGTGCTCGGACCGATGGTGCTGTTCGGCTTCGGCATGGGCCTGAACTTCGTGACCCTCACCCTCACCGCCGTCTCCGGAGTGGCCCCGCGCGAGGCGGGCGCTGCCTCGGGGCTGCTCAACGCGAGCCAGCAAGTCGGCGGCTCGCTAGGCCTGTCGATCCTGGTCACCGTCTTCGGTACCGCCAGCCGTGACGAGGCCGCCAAGCAGGTCCCGGCCTTCATGGCGCAGGCGGACCCTGGTCAGCTGGCCGCCTTCAAGGCGACCGGCCGGCTGCCCGACCCCTGGGGCGACCTCGTCCTGACCCAGGGCATCTCCACCGCGTTCCTGGCTGCCGTGGCGATGGCGGGGCTCGCCCTCGCCACCGCGCTGCTGGTGATCCGGGTGCGCAAGAGCGACCTGGAGGCCCTCAACGGGGCTGCCGCCGAGGCCGGTCCGGCGGCCTGAGCCGGAGGCCGTACGCGGCCCGGGCGCCCGGAGCCGTCCGGCGCCCGGGCCGCAGCACGCATGGGCTTACCGAGCCACCCGGCGCACGCCTGAGCCGGCCCGGTCCTCAGTGCGGCGCCCCGGGCAGCACCGCCTGAGCCGGTCCGGTCCTCAGTGCGGCGCCTGGGGCAGCCATGCCGGCAAGGCCTCGGTCCGCGCCAGCCACGCCTGCGGCAGCACCGCGTCGCCGCGCGCGCCCAACACCCCGCCGACGATCGCGCACGTCGTGTCCACGTCCCCGCCCACCTGGGCGGTGGTCCAGAACGCCCGCTCGTAGTCGTCCAGCGAGCGCGCCGCCGACCACAGGGCGAACGGCACCGTGTCATGGGCACTGGTGCGCCGGCCACATCCCAGGACCGCCGCGACCGTGGTGGCGTCGCCGTAGTCCAGCATGTCCCGCGCCCGCCGCAGCCCCGCGCCCACCGCGCTGCGCGGGACCAGCGCGATGACCCCGTCGAGCAGGTCGGCCGCCTTGGGCGGGCCGGCGGCGCCGGCCGCGAACGCGGCCGCGGCGGCGACGGCCATCGCCCCGCACACCGCCTCGCGGTGTTGGTGGGTGGTGTACGCGGAGATCTCCGCCTGGTGCGTGGCCTGCTCGGGATCGTCCGCGTACCAGGCGCCGAGCGGTGCGATGCGCATGGCGGCGCCGTTGCCCCACGAGCCCTGCCCGTTGAACAGCTCGGCCGCCAGGGTGCGCCAGTCCTCACCCTCGCGGATCAGGCGCAGCATCCGGTTGACGGCGGGCCCGTAGCCGCGGTCGAAGTCGTGGTGGTGGGCGAACGATCCGGCCAGCGCGTCCTGGTCCACCCGGCCGTGCTCGGCGAGGACGGCCACCACCGAGCAGGCCATCTCGGTGTCGTCGGTCCACTGCCAGGTCTCGCCGCCCGCCGGCAGCTCGCGCCGCTTGAGCAGCGGGTAGTTCACGGGGACGAAGTACTGGGAACCCAGCGCGTCCCCCAGGGCCAGCCCGCGAAGGCTGGACATGGCGCGTGCGTAGCGCCTCTCGGGAGTGGAGTCAGCGGTCATTGCGCGTCACTTTAGTCGTCCAGGTCGTAAGGCTCAGGTGTGGTCCAGCGCTCAAACGGGCGGTCCAGACGGTACCGGCCGTCCGGGCCCAGCAGAAGTGTCCGGTATTCGCCGTTCCCCGGGTTGGACAGGGCCTCGAACTCGGCCACCGACCAGTGGAACCAGCGCATGCAGAACAGCCGCATCGTCAGTCCGTGCGTCACGAGGAGCACGTTCTCGGGGTGGTCCGGGGCCTCGAAACTGCGGTAGAGGCTCTCCAGGAAGGAACCGACCCGGTCGTACACGTCGGCGCCCGACTCGCCCTGGGCGAAGCGGTAGAAGAAGTGCCCGTAGGCGTCCCGGTACGCCTTCTGCAGGCGTACGTCGTCGTGGTCCTGCCAGTTCCCCCAGTCCTGCTCGCGCAGCCGCGGTTCCTCGCGCATGCGGACCCGCGTGGGGTCCAGCCGCAGCTCGCGGAAGGTCTGCAGGGTGCGGCGGTAGGGGGAGACGTACGCGCTGATGCGCTCGTCCCCGAACAGCTCGCGCAGCCGTGCGCCGGCCTGCCGGGCCTGCTCGCGCCCGGCGGGCGTCAGCCGCAGGGCGTGGTCGGGTTCCCGCTCGTACACCGTGTCATCGGCGTTGCCCTGGGATTCCCCGTGCCGGACGAGGACGATGCGCCGTGGTCGTACCATTCCACGACCCTATTCGGCCACCGGGCCGGGGTTCGAACGGGCACGCCGTGCAGGCAGCTGTTCGTCCTACGGTCATACCGTCCAGGTGGGTTCGAGGTCGACGACGTCCCCCGTGAGCGCCTCCACGTCCGCCTCGGTCTGGGCGCGCAGCGAGAGCCGCTCGACCCGCTCCTGCCGGTACTTGCCGTGCTCGGCGGCCGCTCGCCACATGGACAGCACCAGGAACTCCCGCCCCGGGGCTTCTCCGAAGAGGCCGCGGATCATGCCGGGCGACCCGGCCATGGCCGGGTTCCAGACCTTCTCCTGCATCAGGGCGAAGTGCTCGACGCGCCCCTCCCGCACCCGCGTGTGGGCGACCCGCACCACGTCGGCGTCGGAGAAACGGGGCTCGAAACCGGTCTTCACGTCGAAGCGGTAGTCGAAGAGCGTGACCCGGGCGTCGGTGAAGGTGCCGTTCTGGGAGGCGGCCAGCCGGTCGTGCGAGCGCGCCATGAAGGAGTCGTAGAAGGAACGGCTCTCCCAGAACGCGAAGACGTGCGCCACCCCCTGCCGGCCCCGGCTCCATCCGCCGCCCTGCCCCCGGAAACCGGGCTCGCCCGGTAGCCCCGCCCATTTGCGCTGCCCGCGCTCGAACCCGCGTCGGTCCGTCACCGTGCAGCGAATCCACTTGACCAGCACCGCGCCATCGTACGGGCCCGGCGCGGCCCGGGTCAGTCCCCGGCGCGGAAGATCCGCACCAGATCGGCCGCGTCCCGCTCGGGCAGCCGAAGGCCGAACTCCCGGTCGAGCAGGGGGATCAGCTCCTCCGGCGCCACGATCCGCCGTACCACCCGCCCGTCGGGGTACCAGTGCGTGAGTTCGCGCCCCAGCAGGGCCACCCGCACGTCCTCGCCCGGCCGTTGGACTATGACCTTGCCGAGGAAGGCGGAACGCGGGTGTGAGGAGCTGTAGTGGTTCAGCACCACGTAGTCGACCGGATGGTAGGGCTGCGGGGTGAAGGCGTAGAGGTCGCGCCAGGCCCCCTCCTGCAGCCGCCGCAGGACGAGGACGTCCCCCTCCTCCTGGTGCACGGCGTACGTGGACTCCCCCTGCCGCACCTCGGCACCGGGCCGCCCGAGCGGGACGGGCTCGAACGGGCCCGGGTACCCGAACCCCGCGTCGCACAGCCAGGGTTCACCCTCGACGGTGACGACGAGGACGGCGTGCGTCACCGGCAGCAGGCGGTCTCCGCGGGCCCGGTTGCGGGCACCGCGCCCCGAGACCTCGAAGCCGATCCGCTGGAGGGCGGCGGCCAGCAGCGAGTTCTGCTCGTAGCAGTAGCCGCCGCGGCGGCGGTGCACGAGCTTGTCCTGCAGTGTCTTGACGTCCAGCGCGACGGGGCGGCCGAGCGTGACGTCCAGGCTTTCGAAGGGAATGGTGGCGGTGTGGGCCCGGTGCACTGCGTACAACGTCTCCAGGTCGGGCCGCGGTTCCCGCCCCCGGCTTCCCCCTTCGCCGTCTCCACGGATGCCGATCCGGGCCAGATACCCGTCGAGGTCCAGCTCATCCCCGCTCCACATGGCTCTCCCACTCCCCCAGCGTGAAGTCCGGGGCCGCGGCGGTCGCCCCGCCCCCGCCACCATGATCGTCGTGGCGGCCCGGGCACGCCAGCCCGTTCCACCCCGCCCGCCGGACCGCCCCTGGGGCGCGGCACGCGAAAGCGGGGACCGGCTCGGCCGGTCCCCGCTCCGCGGCTACTCAGTGGCAGCCGTCAGCCCGTGCTCAGCTGCAACCGCTGGTCGAGCCGCAGCCCTCGCAGATGTAGCAGGAGCCGGCGCGCTGCATCTTCGTACCGCAGGAGAAGCAGAGCGGGGCGTCGGCGGAGACGCCGAGCTGCATCTCGACGAGTTCGGCGCTGGAGTGCGCCGTCTTCGGGGCCGGGACCTGGACCGGCGCGGCGACGGCCGGCTTCGGCTCCGACCGCACCGCCGTGAGCGGGGCCGACTGGGCCAGCGACTCCGTGTCCAGCTCCTCCTCTTCCAGCGGCTCGTACGAGCCGGTGTCGAGGTGGCGCTGACGCTCCTCAGCGGTGTGGATGCCGAGCGCCGAACGGGTCTCGAACGGCAGGAAGTCCAGCGCCAGGCGGCGGAAGATGTAGTCGACGATCGACTGCGCCATCCGCACGTCCGGGTCGTCCGTCATACCGGCCGGCTCGAAGCGCATGTTGGTGAACTTCGAGACGTAGGTCTCCAGCGGCACGCCGTACTGGAGGCCGACGGAGACGGCGATCGAGAAGGCGTCCATCATGCCCGCGAGGGTGGAACCCTGCTTGGACATCTTCAGGAAGACCTCGCCCAGGCCGTCGTCCGGGTAGGAGTTCGCGGTCATGTAGCCCTCGGCGCCACCGACCGTGAAGGAGGTGGTGATCCCCGGCCGGCCCTTCGGCAGGCGCTTGCGGACCGGGCGGTACTCGATGACCTTCTCGACCGCGGCGCGGATGGTGTCCTCCGCCTTGGCGGTGACCTCTTCCTTCTCCTCTTCCTTCTTCTTCGCGGAGAGGGGCTGGCCGACCTTGCAGTTGTCGCGGTAGATCGCGAGCGCCTTGACGCCCATCTTCCACGCCTCGAAGTAGATCTCCTCGATCTCCTCGACGGTCGCCGTCTCCGGCATGTTGACCGTCTTCGAGATCGCGCCGGAGATCCACGGCTGGATCGCGGCCATCATGCGCACGTGGCCCATCGGGGAGATGGAACGCTCGCCCATGGCACAGTCGAAGATCGAGTAGTGCTCGGTCTTGAGGCCCGGGGCGTCGACGACCACGCCGTGCTCGGCGATGTGGGAGACGATCGCCTCGATCTGCTCCTCCTGGTAGCCCAGGCGGCGCAGGGCCTGCGGGACGGTGCCGTTGACGATCTGCATCGAGCCGCCGCCGACGAGCTTCTTGAACTTGACCAGGGCCAGGTCCGGCTCGACACCGGTGGTGTCGCAGGACATCGCCAGACCGATGGTGCCGGTCGGGGCGAGGACGGAGGCCTGGGAGTTGCGGAAGCCGTTCTTCTCGCCGAGGCGCAGGACGTCCTGCCAGGCCTCGGTGGCCGCGGCCCAGATCGCGTTGTCCAGGTCCTCGGTGCGCGGCGCGACGGCGTTGGCGTCGGCGTGCTGCTTCATGACGCGCTTGTGCGACTCGGCGTTGCGGGCGTAACCGTCGTAGGGGCCGACGATCGCGGCCAGCTCGGCGGAGCGCCGGTACGCGGTACCGGTCATCAGCGAGGTGATCGAGGCGGCGAGCGTGCGGCCGCCGTCCGAGTCGTAGGCGTGACCCGTGGCCATCAGCAGCGCGCCGAGGTTGGCGTAGCCGATGCCGAGCTGACGGAAGGCGCGGGTGTTCTCGCCGATCTTCTGCGTCGGGAAGTCCGCGAAGCAGATGGAGATGTCCATCGCGGTGATGACCAGCTCGACGACCTTGGAGAAGCGCTCGGCGTCGAAGGACTGGTTGCCCTTGCCGTCGTCGTTGAGGAACTTCATGAGGTTCAGCGAGGCGAGGTTGCAGGACGTGTTGTCCAGGTGCATGTACTCGCTGCACGGGTTGGACGCGGTGATGCGGCCGGACTCGGGGCAGGTGTGCCAGTTGTTGATCACACCGTCGTACTGGATGCCCGGGTCGGCGCAGGCCCACGCGGCCTCGGCGAGCTTGCGGAAGAGCGCCTTGGCGTCGACCTTCTCGATGACCTCGCCGGTCATGCGGGCGCGCAGGCCGAACTCGGTGCCGTTCTCGACCGCCGTCATGAACTCGTCGTTCACGCGGACGGAGTTGTTGGCGTTCTGGTACTGGACGGACGTGATGTCGTCGCCGCCCAGGTCCATGTCGAAGCCCGCGTCGCGCAGGGCGCGGATCTTCTCCTCTTCCTTCACCTTGGTGGCGATGAAGTCCTCGACGTCCGGGTGGTCCACGTCCAGGACGACCATCTTGGCCGCACGGCGGGTGGCGCCGCCCGACTTGATCGTTCCCGCGGACGCGTCGGCGCCGCGCATGAAGGAGACCGGGCCGGAGGCGTTGCCGCCGGAGGAGAGGAGCTCCTTGGAGGAGCGGATGCGGGAGAGGTTCAGGCCGGCGCCGGAGCCGCCCTTGAAGATCATTCCCTCTTCCTTGTACCAGTCGAGGATCGACTCCATGGAGTCGTCGACGGCCAGGATGAAGCAGGCGGAGACCTGCTGCGGCTGGGGCGTTCCGACGTTGAACCACACCGGGGAGTTGAAGCTGAAGATCTGGTGCAGGAGGGCGTACGTCAGCTCGTGCTCGAAGATCTCGGCATCCGCGGGCGAGGCGAAGTAGTCGTAGTCCTCGCCGGCCTTCGTGTAGGTCTTCACGATCCGGTCGATGAGCTGCTTCAGGCCGGTCTCGCGCTGCGGGGTGCCGACCGCGCCGCGGAAGTACTTGCTGGTGACGATGTTGACCGCGTTCACCGACCAGAAGTCGGGGAACTCGACGCCACGCTGCTCGAAGTTGACCGAGCCGTCGCGCCAGTTGGTCATGACGACGTCACGGCGCTCCCAGCTCACCTCGTCGTACGGGTGCACGCCCGGGGTGGTGTGGATGCGCTCGATCCGCAGGCCGCTCTTGGCAGTCTTGGTCCCCTTGGCGCGGGAACCTCGTGCCGAGCCGCTCGCCGTCTCTGTCATGCCGCCTCCCATATGCGGGCAAAAACGCCCTAAAGTGCCAACGATATTCCGCAGCACGGTGCCGTGTGTCTGTATCTACGAATCTTCGAATCTCGCCTGGCCGACCGGGCCCGGGCCGCTCCGCGGCCCGTCCGGTCAGTCGGCGGCGGAGGCGGGCACGGGGACGACCGCGGGGGTCCCACCCGGCTCGCACTCATGGGGGTGAGGCCGCCGTTCGCGGAGTTCCACGATGGCGGTCTCGAAGTCTTCAAGGGTGTCGAACGCTTTGTACACGGATGCGAACCGCAGGTACGCGACCAGGTCGAGTTCCTGCAAGGGACCGAGTATGGCCAGGCCCACGTCGTGGGTGGTCAGCTCGGCGCTTCCGGTGGCGCGCAGCGCCTCCTCGACCCGCTGGCCGAGCTTGGCGAGGGCGTCCTCGGTGACCGGCCGCCCCTGGCACGCCTTGCGGACGCCAGAGATGACCTTGGAGCGGCTGAAGGGTTCGGTCACCCCGCTGCGCTTGATCACCATCAGCGAGGCCGTCTCCACCGTCGTGAAGCGACGGGAGCAGTCGGGGCACTGACGGCGCCGCCGGATCGACGTGCCGTCGTCGGTGGTGCGGCTGTCGACGACCCGGCTGTCGGGGTGCCTGCAGAAGGGGCAGTGCATGGTTCCCTCACCCTCCCTCTTTGGCGCGACTGATCACCTCACGACGCCCCTGAACGGCAGGAACGAGGCTCTGCCGGGGGCTCGTGAAGCAGCCACCAGCATATGCGATGCCGGGACCCTCGGCGGACCCGGGACCACAACTTCTGGGCGGCAGCGCTCATCCAACCACTAGATCTTGGGTTGTGGTGGATTTACGGCCCGCCGCGTGTCGCGGTGTCCGGTGTCCGGATACCGGGTCCTGCGGTGCCACACTGGGCGCGGGCCCGCACGGAGCCGATCCGACCCGGAAGGGTACCGTAGACGGCACGGGGACGGCCGAACCCGCGTTCGGTCAGACTGTCGGTCCATACACCTCTTGAAGTGCTCCAGGCGGGCGATCTGCGATATTTCACTCGAACGTGTGTTTGGCGCAACCTTTCGAAAGCAACTACCGTTGTCCAGCTAGGGAGAACATTTCGAGAGGGGCCGACGTGACCACGACCGCAGACAGTGCCACCATCACTGCCCAGAACCGCTCCCAGAGCCGACTTGAGCCGGTGCATGCCATGAACGACGCACGTCAGAACCCGGAGGCGGAGCCGCTGCGCCCCGCACGCTCGCTGCCCGGGCGACCTCCAGGCATCCGCGCCGACAGCTCCGGGCTCACGGACCGGCAGCGGAGGGTCATCGAAGTCATCCGCGATTCGGTCCAGCGCCGGGGCTACCCGCCGTCGATGCGGGAGATCGGCCAGGCGGTCGGCCTGTCGAGCACGTCGTCGGTCGCCCATCAGCTGATGGCCCTCGAACGGAAGGGCTTCCTGCGGCGCGACCCGCACCGCCCGCGCGCCTACGAGGTACGCGGCTCGGACCAGCCCAGCTCGCAGCCCACGGACACCACCGGCAAGCCCGCCGCCTCGTACGTTCCCCTGGTCGGCCGGATCGCGGCCGGCGGCCCGATCCTCGCCGAGGAGTCGGTGGAGGACGTCTTCCCGCTCCCCCGCCAGCTGGTCGGCGACGGCGAACTCTTCGTCCTCAAGGTCGTCGGTGACTCGATGATCGAGGCGGCGATCTGCGACGGCGACTGGGTCACCGTCCGCCGTCAACCGGTCGCGGAGAACGGTGACATCGTCGCCGCGATGCTGGACGGCGAGGCCACCGTCAAGCGGTTCAAGCGCGAGGACGGCCACGTCTGGCTGCTCCCGCACAACTCCGCGTACCAGCCGATCCCCGGCGACGAGGCGACCATCCTCGGCAAGGTCGTCGCCGTACTGCGCCGGGTCTGACGCCCGTCGCCCCGATCCAGCTCCGGGACCTCTGCGCCGGTCCCGGAGCTGCTTTGTGTCCTCGCGCCCCCTCCCGTGGTGGGCGCAGCCGTCCGCGCTATTGGGCCTCGTACTGCTAGCCCTCCGTACTACTTGCCGTCCGCCTGGGCCGAGGCGTCGATCGCTGCGAGCGAGCGGCGGACCTGGTTGCGGTCTGTGGTGTACCAGAAGTCGGGCAAGGTGGCGCGCAGGAAGGTCCCGTAGCGAGCCGTGGCCAGCCTCGGGTCGAGAACGGCGACGACACCCCGGTCACCGGTCGCCCGTACGAGCCGGCCCGCGCCCTGAGCCATCAGCAGGGCGGCGTGGGTGGCCGCGACCGCCATGAAGCCGTTGCCGCCGTGCTCCTCCACCGACTTCTGCCGGGCGCTCATCAGCGGATCGTCGGGCCGGGGGAACGGGATCCGGTCCATGATCACCAGCTGGCAGCTGGGTCCGGGCACGTCGACTCCCTGCCACAGCGAGAGCGTCCCGAAGAGACAGGTCTTCGGATCGGCCGCGAACGCCTTGATCAGCTCGCCGAGCGTCTCCTCGCCCTGGAGCAGGATCGGATCGTCCAGCCGCCCGCGCAGCTCCTCGGCGGCGGCCTTCGCGCCGCGCATGGAGGAGAACAGTCCGAGGGTCCGGCCGCCGGCCGACTCGATCAGCTCCGCGAGCTCGTCCATCATGTCGCCGCGGGTCCCCTCGCGGCCCGGGGTGGCCAGGTGCTTGGCGACGTAGAGGATGCCCTGCTTGGGGTAGTCGAACGGCGAGCCGACGTCCAGCCCCTTCCAGACCGGGACGTCTTCGCCGGCCACGCCTTCCGCTGAGAGGCCGAGCGACCCCGCGACGCCGTTGAAGTCGCCGCCGAGCTTGAGCGTCGCTGAGGTGAGGACGACCGAGCGGTCTTCGAACAGCTTCTCGCGCAGCAGGCCCGACACCGAAAGGGGGGCGACCCGCAGAGTGGCGCCGAAACGGTCGTGGCGTTCGTACCAGACGACGTCGTACTCCGAGCCGAGCACGATCCGCTCCGCCACCGAGTGGACGCTCTCCACCGCCGCCAGGGCCTGCTTGCGGACGGCGTCCTCGTCCTGGACGGACTTGTCCCGGGTGGAACCGATCGCCGAGATCACATTGCGCGCCGCGTCCCGCAGGGACATCAGCGCGTACCCGAGGTCCTCGGGGACCTGCTCCAGTCGGCCGGGCAGGGCCAGCTCCATGACCCGCTCGAAGGACTCCGACGCGGTCTGCAGGGCGTCGGCGGTCTTCTCGTCGACGAGTTTGGCGGCGCGCTTGACGGCCCGGTTGACCTGTCCGGGGGTGAGCTCCCCGGTGGCGACGCCGGTGACGCGGGAGACGAGCTCGTGGGCCTCGTCCACGATCAGCACCTCGTGCTGGGGCAGCACGGGGGCGCCCTCGATCGCATCGATCGCGAGCAGGGCGTGATTGGTGACGACGACGTCCGCGAGCTTGGCCCGCTCGCGGGCGGCCTCGGCGAAGCACTCGGCTCCGTAGGCGCATTTCGTGGCGCCCAGACATTCCCGGGAGGAGACCGAGATCTGCCCCCAGGCCTTGTCGGAGACGCCGGGCGTCAGGTCGTCGCGGTCGCCGGTCTCGGTCTCGTCCGCCCAGTCCCGCAGGCGCAGCAGGTCCTGGCCCAGCTTGCTGGTCGGGGCGGCCGCTTCGAACTGGTCGAAGAGGCCCTCCTCCTCGTCCTGGGGCGCGCCCTCGTGGAGGCGGTGCAGGCACAGGTAGTTGGAGCGGCCCTTGAGCATGGCGAACTGCGGGCGGCGGCGGAGCTGCGGATGCAGCGCCTCCACCGTCCGGGGCAGGTCGCGCTCGACGAGCTGCCGCTGGAGGGCCAGCGTCGCGGTGGCGACGACGACGCGTTCGCCGTGCGCGAGGGCCGGCACCAGGTAGCCGAGGGACTTACCGGTGCCGGTGCCGGCCTGGATCAGCCGGTGGGAGTTCTCGTCGATCGCTTCGGCGACGGCTTCGGCCATGGCCACCTGGCCGGGCCGCTCCGTGCCGCCGACGGCGGAGACGGCGGCATGCAGCAGGTCGGGGAGGGAGGGCTTCGTCATAGCACTGCCAACCCTACGGGGCCGCACCGACAGGAGCCGCATCGCCGACGGATCACGGCCGGTGCAGGGGGTTCGGAACGGTCCCGTGGGTGACCGCGTGCGGGCGGTCCGGGCGGTCCCGGTAGCCGTCCTCGTGCAGCCGGTTCCGGTTGAGGCAGAGCCGGTCGATCCGCTCGGTGAGCAGGTCGAACAGCTCGTACCGGTCCTTGAGCTCGGGGAAGCGGGCCTGGTGGCGGAGGATCTCCGCCCGTACGAGGGACCAGAACTCGGTCTCGGGAACTCCCATCCGGTCTTCACAGATCGCGGACAGGTAGCGGAAGACTCCGACGAACAGTCCGGAGTGGATGAACTGCGTGAGGTACGCGGGCGGCTCCGTCAGGAGTGCGGCGCGCACCTCGTGGGGCATCGCGTCGTGCTCGGGCAGCGGCTCCCGGCTGATGTTGACGTCGTCCACGAAGTCCTTCACCGCCAGCCGGACGGGGACGTCGCTCTCGTCGAAGATCACGATGGAGTTCTCGCCGTGCGGGGAGAAGACCGTGCCGTACCGGTAGAGGAAGTGGAGCAGCGGCGGCAGCAGGGCGGCGAAGAGCCGCTGGAGCCACACGGTCGGGGTCAGTCCGGAGCGGGCGACGAGCTCGGCCGTGAAGGAGCGCCCGCGCGGGTCGGTGTGCAGGAGGGATGCCAGGGTCCGGGCCCGCTCACCGGGGGCGAGGCGACCCGTCAGGGGCTCGCGCCAGATCGCGCCGAGCAGCTCCTTGTACTGGTACGGGACCTCGGGCAGCCGGTCGTAGACGGGGTGGCGGACGGTCACGGAGGCCACCTCGCCGAGGAGGACGACCCGGCACTCGTCGCGCAGGAACGGGTCCGCGTCGCGGAGTGAGTGGATCCAGGCGGTGACGGCGGGGGCGGCGAGGGTCAGCTCGCAGGGCAGTCCGCGCCAGACCATGGTGTTGAGGACGGAGAGCGGGAGTTTGACGCTGTGCCGCTCGGGGCGGGTCAGGTTGAGGAAGGTGCGGATCGACTGCTGCGGCAGTCGTACGTCGGGATCCGCGGGCAGCGGTACGAGTGCGCCCGAGGCGAGGGCGGGTGCGAAGAGCGGAAGCACTATCTCGTCCCACTGCCAGGGGTGCAGCGGGAGGTAGAGGTAGCCGCGGGGGTCGAGGCCGCGGTCGCGCAGGGCCTGGTCGAAGGCGGCCCGGGTGACGGCGTCGAGCTCGGCGGAGTACAGGCGCGCGGGGTCTTCCATACCGGCCGTCCCGCGGTACTCGGCCAGGGAGGTGTGGGCGGCGAGCCAGGGCAGCCGTTGGCGGGTACGGGATTCGGGTGCCCAGGCGGCGGTGTCGGCCGCCGACATCCCGACGCGGCCCTTGTTGAGGACGAGCCAAGGGTGGCCGGTCTGGTGGCCTTCGAGGTCGGCGTAGTCGAGGTCGGCGAGGACGTCGGCGGTGAGCGCGTGGTGGTCGAGGTGGGCGTCGGCGGACAGGGTGGCGCTGAGTTCCCGGACGAGGTGGCCGAGGGTCCCGCCGTCGAGGCCGAGGAGCGTGCGGGAGCGGATCAGGAACTCGAACGGGTCCCCGAAGGCGGTCGGGTCCTGGGTGGAGGGGGGCGGCGGGGTGAGGGTGATGGTGCCGGCGTCGACGTGCCAGCTGCCGTAGGAGCGGCGGCGGGCGCGGAAGCCGAGGCTGCTGCCGTCGTCCAGGGCGACGGTCCAGGCGTCACCGGCGGCCGCGGGGGCCGGGACGGGGCTGATGATCTCCTCGTACGCGAATTCCCCGAGCATCTTGGCGAGCAGCCGGCTGGTGGCGGAACCCCATGTCGCGCCGTTGATCTCGGGCGGCGTGCAGGGGTGCTGGGGCGAGGGGGCCACCGCCTCCGAGAAGTGGGGGCGGCCTGTGGAGCCTGAGGTGGCGGGGAAATTCGACACGGGACTCCTCGGGTATCGGGAACTTCGGTCCACAGCGCGGAGTTTTCAATTGCGGAAGCGTCGAGCGGTGACGGTGCGAGGACTGCGGGGCGGCAATCAGAGGAGATTGCGCAGCGCCCGCTCACGGATCATCAGCGCGGCCCGCTTCTCGGGCAGGTCGATTTCCGCGGAACAGCGGAAACCGGAGTTCAGGAAGGCTGATACGGAGGGGGTGTTACGGATGTCCGGTTCGGCGATCACGCGAGTGCAGCGTGGCCGGTTGTCGAACACCAGGTCTGCGACCGCGCGGAGCAGTGTGGTGCCCAGACCTCGGCCGCGGTTCGTGCCGTCTCCGATTAGCAGGTGGATACCCGTGTCGTGGGGGCGCGCCGGGTAGTGGCGGGCGAGCGGGTCGAGGTCGGCCCGGTAGATCTCCCAGTAGCTCATCGGTGTGCCGTCGAGCAGGCCCAGGCAGGGAATGCTGCGGCCGTCGCTGTCCAGTTGCTCACGCAGGTGGGCGGCCGTGACGGTGGCGGGGCCGGCGAGTTCCCAGAAGGTGGCGACCTCGGGGTCGTTCATCCAGCGGGTGAGGAGTTCCAGGTCGCGGCGCGGCCGTACGGGTTCCAGGCGGAAGGCCCCGACGGGGGTGGCGGCGGCGCTCCAGGCAGCCGGTGAGTCGAGCAGGTCTGCCTCGGCGAGCAGCGGCAACCGCTGGGTGTTGAGCCGCGGTTGAACGCTTTCCCCGATGCCCGTGGCGGTGGCTGCTGCCGTGCGGGTGGGACCGATGGGGGTGCGGGTGGAGGGCATCGGGCTCTTCTCCGAATCGGTTGGCGCGTCGGTCTTTCGGTCAGTCGTGAAGGGGATTGGTGACGGTGACGTAGACGGACTGCGTGTCGACGGGGCCGACGAGTTCGTCGAGGCCGCCCAGGCGGGTGAGCAGGTTCGCCTTGCAGCGCAGCGTGGGCGAATCGAGCAGCAGCGCGGGGAGCGGGCCGAGGCGGGACGCCTTGCCGAGGAATCTGCGGAAGGCGGCGAGCAGGACGCGTTCGTCGGCGAGGCGCTGCGACCCGAAGGCTCCGATGAGGCCGAAGACGTTGTTGATGCCGAGGTAGTAGGCGAAGCGTTCGTCGGTGACGGCGTCGGAGACGAAGGTGTCGCTGCCGCTACCGATGCCGGGCAGCCTGGATTCCAGCTCCGCGCGGTGGGAGTCGCGGAAGTAGTAGCCCTGGTTGTCGCGGTAGCGGCCGCCGATCGGCCAGCCGGCCGGGTCGAGGAGCACGAGGGTGTTCTGCTGGTGGGCTTCGAGGGCGATGCCTGCGAGCGCGTCGAGGCCGAGGACCGGCAGGACGACGTGGTCGAGGTAGCGCAGGAACCACTCGGCGGCGACGGCCTGGGTGGGGCGGCCGGTGGAGGCGGCGAGCCGGGAGACCGTCTCGGCGAGCCGCGAGCTCATGGCCGTGCGGCCGGGCCAAGGGCGGGGAGCGGTGAGTGCGGCGATGCAGACGGCGTCGTCGCCCGAGCGGAAGGGGTTGTGGCGCAACAGGGCATCGAGTCCTGGGACGGGCATGCCGTCGGGGGCGTCGACGGCGACCCAGGCGGGGTCGCGGACGATGTCGAAGCCGGGGTGGGCCGCCTGCCACTGTTCGGCGAGACCGGTGCGCAGCAGTCGGTGTACCTCGACCCCGCGGTGGAGTTCCTTGCGGAGGTTCTCGCGGCGGGAGTTGGTGATGCGCAGGCCGAGGGACAGCTTGAGCATGGCGGGCGCACCGGGGCGGTGGACGGTGCGGACGGAGGAGGTGGGGTACCACGGGTCGCCGTACGGGCCCAGGTCGGTCAGTAGTCCCGCGTCGCGCAGGGCGGCGACCGCGGGGCGGTCGAGCAGGTCGCGGGCCTGCCATGGGTGAAGGGGCAAGGGGGTGGTTCCGGCGGGCAGTGGCAGGCCGGGAGCGAGGCGGGTGAGGAGCTGGGCCGCGCGGACGGGTCGGCCGCGTTCGGTCCAGGCGGAGTCGGTGGCGAGCACGGAGGGGGCGACGGCGAACCAGTGCAGGGGGAAGGAGCCGTGGAGTTCGGGTGAGTAGCGGCGTACGTCGGCTTCGGTGAGTCCCTCGCGGCTCTTGGGGTCGGGCTGGAGGGGGTGACCGAGAAGGAGCGACTGTTCGGCGGTGAGGAAGCGGTCCGCGGCGACGGTGGCGGGCGCGGTGGGGCGTTGGCGCCGGTCGGCGATGAACTCGGCGGTGCGGCGGACCGAGTCGGCGACCCGGCCGACGAGGTCGGCGGCACGGCCGGTGCCCTCACGGGCGATGAGGGCAGCGAGGGTGACGGCGTCCAGGGCGGGGGCGTCGGCGGGGGCCCCTTCGAGGCGGGCGGGGGCGAAGCGGTGCCAGCCGGTCGGGGACCAGTGCCGGACGGCGACGAGCAGGGCCACACCGGATGCGGGGAGGGGGATGCGCAGGAGGGCCCCGACGGGCCCGTCGGGGCGGCCGATGCCGCTTTCGCGGACCCAGCAGCGCAGCAGGTTCTCCACCGTCGCGGCCTCGGCGGCGATGCCGGGGTCGGGGTGGTCCAGCAGGTCGGGCAGGGCCACCGGGTCGGGCCCGAGGAGACCGGTGCCGACCGGGCGGGGCCGGAGGGTCGGCCGCTTCTGCCTGGGCACGCCGACCGCCGCGGGAGCGGCGGGCCGGTGCCGCTGCGCCTGGGCCTCGTGGGCGGCGGGGGCGGGGGGCGTGCCCGGGTGGGCGGCGGTACCGGATGTGGCACCGGCGCCCGGGGCATCGGCCGCGCCCTGAACCAGGTCGGGCTGGGGCGCCTCGGCCGGGGCGGTGCCCGGCTCATGCCGCCGTCCCTGACCGGGCGCCTGACCGGGGCCGAGGACAGCACCACCCACGGCCGGCCCGGCCGTGTAGCCCGCGCCCTGGGCAGGGGCGGAGCCGCGGCGGGGATCCGAAGGCCTGCCCAACGCGGGTCCGGGAACCGGCGTGGCCCCCGATGCCGGGCTGCCGCCCTGCCCCCCGACCGCACCCGCGCCCGCGGGCGGCGTGCCCGGCGCCTGTCCAAGGGTCGTGCCGGGGACGGGGCCAGGGCCCGGGGTGGCCGCGCTCAGTGGCGTGCCCGGCGTCTGTCCAGGGGCCGGAGCCAGGCCAGGCGCGGGAGCCGGGCCAGGCGTGGGAGCCGGGCCAGGCGTGGGAGCCGGGCTGCCCCCCACGGCCCCGGCCGCACTCGCGTCCGGACCGGCACCAGGGTGCAGGGAAGCCCCGATGCCCGGGGACATGCCTGGAATGCCCGGCATGCGCCCGCAGGCCGGGACGGCGCCGGGGGTGGGGGCCGCGCTCGGGACGGGTGCCGGTGACGGGCTCCCGCCCTCGTCCTCGGACGCGGCCGCGCCGGGGAACTGGGCAGCGCCGGAATCCCGGGCGGTACCCGGTCCCGGCGTCCGGCCGGCGGCGGGGGCGGTTGCGGACTCCGGGTCCGGGGGTGGGGCGGCGTGGAAGGGGATCGGGTCGGGCATCGGGGGTCCTTAGGTGGGTCAGCGGGGCCGGCGGGCGGCTGGGACGGCGTCGGTCAGCCGGTCGAGAACGGCTCCGGCCTGCTCGTCGGTCAGCGTCAGCGGAGGCAGCAGGCGTACGACGCTGGAGTGACGGCCGCCGAGTTCGACGATCAGCCCCCGGTCCAGACACTCCTGGCGGACGGCCGCGGCGAGTTCCGGTGCGGCGGCCCCGGTGTCGGGGTCGACGACCTCGACGCCGATCATCAGGCCGCGGCCCCGGACGTCCCCCACGCACGGCTGGTCGGCGGCGAGCTGCCGCAGCTCCGTCAGCATCCGCTCCCCCAGCACGGCGGCCCGCCCGGCGAGACCGTTGCGCCGGACGTAGGCCAGGGTGGCGGTCCCCGCCGCCATGGCCAGCTGGTTGCCCCGGAAGGTGCCGGCGTGGGCGCCGGGCGCCCAGACGTCCAGCTCCGCCCGGTACACGATGACGGCCAGCGGCAGGCTGCCCCCGATCGCCTTGGACAGGACCATCACGTCGGGCACCACCCCGGCGTGGTCGACACCCCAGAAGGCGCCGGTGCGCCCCACCCCCGTCTGCACCTCGTCCGCGATCAGCGGGATGCCCCGGGCGGCGGTGATCTCCCGCATCCGGCGCAGCCATCCGTCCGGCGCCGGGTGCACCCCGCCCTCGCCCTGGACCGGCTCGACGATCATCGCGGCGGGCGCCGGCACCCCGCCCTTGGGGTCGTCCAGCAGACTCTCCGTCCACCGCGCCGACAACCGCTCCCCCTCGGCCCCGCCGACCCCGAACGGGCAACGGTGGTCCTGCGGGAACGGCAGCCGCGTGACCCGTACGTCACACGCCCCGCCCGAAACCTCCAGCGCCCCGGCCGTCATGCCGTGGTACGCGCCGGTGAAGGCCAGCAGCCCCGAGCGCCCGGTGGCCGTGCGCACCAGCTTGAGCGCGGCTTCGACCGCGTCCGTCCCGGCGGGCCCGCAGAACTGGATCCGGGCGTCAGCCGCCAGCGCGGGCGGCAGGTTCGCGAACAGCTCGGTGGTGAACGCGTCCTTGACCGGGGTCGCCAGGTCCAGCACGTGCAGCGGAGCCCCGGAGTCGAGCACTCCGCGGACGGCTTCGAGCACCACCGGGTGGTTGTGCCCCAGCGCGAGCGTGCCCGCGCCGGAGAGGCAGTCGAGGTAGCGGCGCCCGTCGGCCCCCTCGATCGTCAGCCCCCGGGCACGTACCGGGACGATGGGCAGCGAGCGCGCGTACGTCCGCGCGGCGGACTCCCGCAACGCCTGCCTGCGCAGGATGCTTTCGGCGGCGACCGGCAACCCGTTCCCCTGTTGCGGCACCTGCTCCACGGGCGCCGGCCAGGCAGCGCCTTCGGCCGCCGCCGCGCTCTGCGCCTCGGCCTCGGCTGCGGCCGGCTCGGTCAAAGGCTCGCTCCACGCCACGAGTGTCGGTCCTCCCGCCCGGATCTCTCTTCCGGATTGCGTCTCGAACAGGAACGCTGCTCCCCTGTCCCCCGTACGTACCAACGACGGTGACGGCGACGGATCACGGGTGGGCGGAAGATCCTTGCGCCGCGAAAGCCGACGGACGAGACGACGGGAAGAGCCGAGGGCGGTGAGCCGGAACCGCGGCCCCGGCCTGTGTCGTCCTGAACCGCAGCGGCATAGTGGGGTGCTGTGCCCGGCGCGTGCGCATCGCGAGCCGGCCGCACCGCACCCCGTTCAACGCCTCGAACCACCAGGGGGACTTACGACATGCGACCGAACCGACCGGTCACCGCGACCCTGTGCGCGGCCGCGCTCCTGCTGACCGCCGCGGCCTGCGGACCCGGCGACGGTGAGGCCGGCGGCGACGCCAAGCCGACCGTGGCGGCCAGCCTCCCGTCCGGCGCCACCGACGGGATCAAGATCCCGGACGACATCAAGGACAAGCTCAAGCAGCACGGCATCGACATGGAGAAGTGGAAGGGGGGTGCGTGGAAGAACTGGAAGCGGGAGGACTGGCTCCGCGAGGCGGGCGACTACATCAACCCGATCATCGAGGGCCTTTGGGACCCGGACCGGATGCGTGACGCCGACAAGACGCCGCAGCCCCCGGCCGTCGACCCCGACGCCGGCAAGGACCAGGGCGTCACCGACCCCACCCCCGCGCCGGTGCCGGCGAAGCAGGCGGCCGCTCCCTACCACGCGAACGTGCCGGTGTCCGGCAAGGTCTTCTTCGACGGGCCCGAGGGTTCGATGGTCTGCTCGGCGACCGTCGTCAAGGACCCGGCCCATCCCGGCAAGTCCAACCTGGTCTGGACTGCGGGCCACTGCGTGCACGCCGGCAAGGCCGGCGGCTGGTACCGCAACATCGCCTTCGTCCCGTCCTACAACAACGCGGGCAAGGCCGCGGCGGAGCTCAAGGGCGCGCCGCGGGACCAGGTGGCTCCGTACGGCGTGTGGTGGAGCGACTGGGCGCAGACATCGGACCAGTGGATCGCGACCGGCGGCCCGACGGGCGGGGCGGGTGCCCCGTACGACTTCGCGGTGCTGCACGTGACCCCGGAGAAGGGTGCGGGCAAGTCCCTGGAGGAGACGGTCGGTTCGGCGCTCCCGGTGGAGTTCGCAGCTCCGGCGGTGCAGAAGGTCGCGAGCATCACTGCGACGGGTTACCCGGCGGCGGCCCCCTTCGACGGTCAGCGCGCCTTCCAGTGCACGGACCGGCCCGGCCGGCTGTCGCTGACCGCGGCCGCACCGGTGATGTACCGCATCGGCTGCTCGATGACCGGCGGTTCCTCGGGTGGCGGCTGGGTCGCGGCGGGCGCCGACGGGAAGCCGGCGCTGGTGTCGAACACGTCGATCGGCCCGGCGAAGGCCGGCTGGCTGGCCGGCCCGCGGTTCGGTCCTGAGGCTAAGGGCGTCTACACCGCGGTGAGCAACAAGTTCAAGTAGCCGAACGTGGTGAGGGCCCCCGCCTCGGGCGGGGGCCCTCACTCATGTCACGGGGCCGGGCGGGTCAGTGCTTCGCGGGCACGTACGGCGCCAGGTCCGCCGCCAGTTCCTGGTGCACGCGGGCCTTGAGCAGGGTGCCCTCCGGGGTGTGCTCCTCGGAGATCACCTCGCCCTCGGCGTGTGCCCGGGCGATCAGCGAGCCGCGGGTGTACGGCACCAGTGCCTCCACCTCGACCTCCGGCCGCGGCAGCTCGGTGTCGATGAGCGCGAGGAGTTCCTCGATGCCCATGCCGGTCCGGGCGGAGACGGCGATGGAGTGCCGCTCGATGCGCAGCAGGCGCTGGAGGACCAGCGGGTCCGCCGCGTCCGCCTTGTTGATCACCACGATCTCGGGCACGTTGACCGCGCCGACCTCTCGGATGACCTCGCGCACCGCCGCCAGCTGCTCCTCCGGGGCCGGGTGCGAGCCGTCCACGATGTGCAGGATGAGGTCGGAGTCGCCGACCTCCTCCATCGTGGAGCGGAACGCCTCGACCAGGTGGTGGGGCAGGTGCCGGACGAAGCCGACGGTGTCGGCCAGGGTGTAGACCCGGCCGGAGGGGGTCTCGGCCCGGCGCACGGTCGGATCCAGGGTGGCGAACAGCGCGTTCTCCACCAGGACGCCGGCGCCCGTGAGGCGGTTGAGGAGCGAGGACTTGCCCGCGTTGGTGTATCCGGCGATGGCGACCGAGGGCACCTTGTTGCGGCGCCGTTCCTGCCGCTTGATGTCGCGGCCGGTCTTCATCTCCGCGATCTCCCGGCGCATCTTCGCCATCTTCTCGCGGATCCGTCGCCGGTCGGTCTCGATCTTGGTCTCACCGGGGCCTCGGGTGGCCATGCCGCCACCGCCGCCGCCACCCATCTGCCGGGACAGCGACGCACCCCAGCCGCGCAGCCGCGGCAGCATGTACTGCATCTGCGCGAGCGCGACCTGCGCCTTGCCCTCTCGGGACTTGGCGTGCTGGGCGAAGATGTCGAGGATCAGGGCGGTCCGGTCGACCACCTTCACCTTGACGACGTCTTCGAGGGCGATGAGCTGGCCGGGGCTGAGCTCGCCGTCGCACACGACGGTGTCCGCGCCGCTCTCCATGACGATGTCGCGCAGTTCGCGTGCCTTGCCGGAACCGATGAAGGTGGCCGGGTCGGGCTTGTCGCGGCGCTGGATCACGCCGTCGAGTACGAGGGCACCTGCCGTCTCGGCGAGCGCCGCGAGCTCCGCGAGGGAGTTCTCGGCGTCGTCCACCGTGCCGGAGGTCCAGACACCGACGAGTACGACGCGCTCCAGGCGGAGCTGTCGGTACTCGACCTCGGTGACGTCCTCGAGTTCGGTGGACAGGCCCACGACGCGGCGCAGGGCCGCGCGCTCGGACCGCTCGAACTGGTCGCCGTCGCGGTCTCCGTCGATTTCGTGGCTCCAGGCGACGTCCTCTTCCATCAGGGCATCGGCCCGAAGGCTCTCGGTGAAGCTCGGCGAGTCCTGCACGTCCTGTGCGTCCCGCGCGTCCTGGGAAGGGGAAGAAGAGGAGGTCATTGGATCCTTACGTCGATTCGGATGCGTCCGCGGGCGGCAGCTGCCGGAGCTGCTGCCGTGCGTGACATGAAACGGTCGTGACATAGCACTGCCAGGTTCAACGTGTCACACCGCCCGGAGATTCCCGGAGCCGGGGGCCCGGAAGACCCGCGGACCGGCCCGTCGATGGTGACATGCCCGTTCGGCGCCCGTCACACGCTTTTCGGACGGACGGACCGCCGCAGGGGCGCCGGCCGTCCCGTCCGGTGCCCCCGTCCGTCTCAGGCCTTCTTCGCCGTCTCGGTCTTCTTCGCCGCCTGCGGCTTCGCCGCCGTGGCGGCGCTCCATTCCGGATGTCCCGGCATCGGCGGGGTCGTCGTGCCGTACAGCCACGGCTTGAGGAAGGCCCCGAGGTCCCGTCCGGCCTCGCGTGAGGCCAGGCGTACGAAGTCCTCCGTGCCGGCCGTGGAGTCCGCGTTCTCGGCCACCCAGCGCCGCTCGACCCGGTCGAAGGCGTCGGCGCCGATCTCCTGGCGCAGGGCGTAGAGGATCAGCGCGGAGCCGTCGTAGACCACCGGCCGGAACAGCCCGATCTTCTCCCCGGGCGGGGCCGCCTTGGGCGCCGCCGGCGGGCCGCCGGCCGCCCGCCATTGGTCGGAGCGCTGGTACGCCTCGCGCATGCGCCGCTCCAGGGAGTACTTGCCGAGGCCGTCGGCGTAAAGGGCCTCGTACCAGGTCGCGTGTCCTTCGTTGAGCCACAGGTCGGACCAGGTGCGCGGGGTCACGCTGTCGCCGAACCACTGGTGGGCCAGCTCGTGGACCATGACGGACTCGACGTACCACTGGGGGTAGGCGTCGGCCGCGAAGAGGCCGCTCTCGAAGAGCGAGAGGGTCTGGGTCTCCAGCTCGAAGCCGGTCCTGGCGCGCGCGATGAGCACGCCGTAGTTCTCGAAGGGATAGCGCCCGACGCGCTTCTCCATCCACGCGATGTGCCCGGGGGTCTTCTTGAGCCAGGGCTCCAGCCGCTGCCGGTCGGCGGCCGGCACCACGTCGCGCAGCGGCAGCCCGTGCGGGCCGGTGCCGGACGGCACCGCCGAGGAGCCGACCGAGACCTGGGCGAGTTCGGTCGCCATGGGGTGCACGGTTCGGTAGGTCCAGGTGGTGGGCCGTCCCGAGCGCTCGGCCGGGAGGGTGGCGGGCAGGCCGTTGGCAACGGCCGTGAGACCGGCGGGGGCGGTGATCCGGAAGGTGAAGAACGCCTTGTCGGCGGGGTGGTCGTTGCACGGGAAGACCCGGTGGGCGGCGTCGGCCTGGTTGGCCATGGCGAGCCCGTCCTCGGTGGTCACCCAGCCGCCGTCGTCGCGGCCGCGCGGGTCGCTGGTGTGCCGGACGACGACGCGCAGCGCCGTATGGGCCGCCACCGGCCGCGCCGGGGTCAGTACGAGGTCCTCCCCGGCGCTCTCGAAGCGCGCGGGTTCCCCGTTGACCTCGGCGGACGCCACGGTGCCGTGGGTGAAGTCGAGGTTGACGCGGTCCAGGTCCGCCAGGGCCCGGGCGTCGATGACGGTGACCGCGTCGAGCGGGCTCTGGTTGTCCTTGTACGTGAAGGACAGGTCGTACGAGAGGACGTCGTAGCCGGGGTTGCCCAGCTCCGGGAAGAGGCGGTCGCCGATGCCGAGCGCCTTCGGTGGCGGCAGCACCGCGGCGACGAGGGTGAGGGAGGCCGCGGCGAGCAGCGCGGCGCGCAGGCGGGGGGAGGTGAGCTGCATCCACCATCGCTTACCAGTGGCCGGCGTCCCCTTGCGACCGGCGCGCGCCGGGGCCACCCGAACGAGGCGGCCGGACCGTGGACCGGCCTAGGGGCGGGCCGGGGACGCTAGGCGCGGCTGACGTCGTACACGCCCGGTACGTCGCGCATCGCCCGCATCAGCGCCGGCAGCCCGGCCGCGTCGGGGAGCTGGAGGGTGTACGTGTGCCGGACCCGCTGTTCGACGGGCGGTTCCACGGTCGCGGAGACCACCTCGACCCCCTCGCGGGCGATCGCCTCGGTCAGGTCGGCCAGCAGGTGCGGGCGGCCGAACGATTCGGCGACCAGCGTGACGCGGCAGTCGGCGGTGGCCCGCCAGTGCACGGCGACCGAGCTACGGCCCAGGGCACGCATCTGGGCCACGGCCGGGCAGTGGACGCGGTGCACGGTGACGGCCCCGCCCCGTACGACGAACCCGGCCACCGCGTCCGGCGGTACGGGGGTGCAGCAGCCGGCCAGCCGTACGTGCGCGTTCGGCAGGTCGGCGACGGCGTTGCCGCTGCCCCCGCGCGCGCCCACCACGGACAGGGGCGCCCGGGCGGCGGTGGTGGTGGCCGCGTCGCCGTCGGGGTGCGCTTCGAGCCAGCTGCTGATCGCGATCCGGGCGGCGGGGGTGGTGGCGTGCTCCAGCCAGTCGGCGGCCGGCCCGGAGGAGGAGTCCTGGGCGAGCAGCAGCTGCACGGTGTCGCCGTCGGACAGCCGGGAGGACAAGGAGGTGAGGCGCCCGTTGACGCGGGCGCCGATACAGCCGTGGGCCGCCTCGCCGTACTGGGCGTAGGCGGCGTCGATACAGCTGGCGCCGCCCGGCAGGGTCAGGGTGCGCGGGGAGGCGGTGCCGCTGTCCGCCCCGAACACGGTGATCTCCCCGTCCTGCGCGAGTTCGGCGCGCAGGACCGTCCAGAAGGTGTCGGGGTCGGGCGCGGACTGCTGCCAGTCGAGGAGGCGGGACAGCCAGCCGGGGCGGGTGGGGTCGACGCGTTCCTCGTCGCAGTCGGCGGCTTCGCCGGTGGTGTACGGGTTGCCGAGGGCGACCACGCCGGCCTCCGCGACGCGGTGCATCTGCCGGGTGCGGACGATGACTTCGGCGACGTGTCCGTCGGGCGTGGCGACGGCGGTGTGCAGCGACTGGTAGAGGTTGAACTTCGGGACGGCGATGAAGTCCTTGAACTCGGAGACCACGGGGGTGAAGCAGGTGTGCAGTTCGCCCAGCACCCCGTAGCAGTCGGCGTTCTCGGCGACCAGGACGAGGATGCGCCCGAAGTCGGAGCCCCGCAGCTCGCCGCGTTTCCGGGAGATGCGGTGGACGGATACGAAGTGCCGTGGGCGGATCACCACTTCGGCGGCGATGCCGGCGTCGCGCATGACGGAGCGCACGGAGTCGGCGATGGCGGGCAGCGGGTCGTTCTCGCCCGTGTGGGCGGCGATGAGCGCGCGGGTCCGCTCGTACTCCTCGGGGTGCAGGATCGCGAAGACGAGGTCTTCCAGCTCGGTCTTGAGGGCCTGGACGCCGAGCCGTTCGGCGAGCGGGATGAGGACGTCGCGGGTGACCTTGGCGATGCGTGCCTGCTTGTCGGGGCGCATCACGCCGAGGGTGCGCATGTTGTGGAGCCGGTCGGCGAGTTTGATGGACATGACGCGGACGTCGTTGCCGGTGGCGACGAGCATCTTGCGGAAGGTCTCGGGCTCGGCGGCGGCCCCGTAGTCGATCTTCTCCACCTTGGTGACGCCGTCGACGATGAAGCAGACCTCGTCGCCGAACTCCTCGCGGACCTGATCGAGGGTCACCTCGGTGTCCTCCACGGTGTCGTGCAGCAACGAGGCCGTCAACGTGGTGGTCTCCGCGCCGAGTTCGGCGAGGATGAGAGTGACGGCGAGCGGGTGTGTGATGTACGGCTCACCGCTCTTGCGCATCTGGCCGCGGTGGGAGGTCTCCGCGAGGAGGTACGCGCGCCGCAGAATGGACAGGTCGGCGTCCGGATGGTGGGCACGGTGGGCTTCCGCGACGTGTCCGATGGCGTCGGGCAGCCGGTCGCGGGACGGCGGGCCGAGCAGGGCGGCGCGTCCGAGCCGACGCAGGTCAAGCCTGGTCCGGCTCCGTCTGCGCAGCTCAGGGCGCGCTTCGGGATGTGCTTCGGGGTTCGTGGCCTCTGCACTCATGGGAACCTCCGGCGGCTTCGACCGGCGGTGGCGGGCATGGGGTGAGCCCTCAGGGCCGGTGCCTGATGTTACCGACCCCACCACGTGGCGCAGTCCACCTCTCGCACAGCGTGAAACGGATCACCCATTAGAGGGAAGCTTCAGGCGAAAGCCGTTTCGGTGAGCCAGGCCGCTTCGAACTCTCCGGACGCCACGATGACGGCCGGTCCGGTCATGTCGATCCGCCCGTCGGGGTGTTCGGTGATGAGGAGCGTGCCGCCGGGGAGGTCGACGGTGTACGTGACCGGCCGGCCGGTGCGGGCCGGGTCGGCGCCGTCCCGCCGGATGGCGGCCACGGCGACGGCGCAGGCGCCGGTGCCGCAGGAGCGGGTCTCGCCTGAGCCGCGCTCGTGGACGCGCATGGCGACGTGCCGGGGGCCGCGGTCGACGACGAACTCGACATTGACCCCCGTCGGGTAGGCGGACGCCGGGCTGAACGGCGGGGCGGTGAGCAGGTTCCCGGCGTCGTCGAGGCTTTCAACGAACGCCACGGCGTGCGGGTTCCCCATGTTCACGTTCCGCGCGGGCCAGGTGCGTTCGCCGACGGAGACGGTGACCTCACCTTCGGGCAGTTCGGCGCGGCCCATCGACACGGTCACGTCGCCGGTCTTGTCGAGGTGCACGTGCTTGACGCCGCCGCGCGTGGCGACGGCGAGGTCGCCGGGCTCGACGTGCCCGGCGTGCTGGAGGAAGCGGGCGAAGACGCGCACACCGTTGCCGCACATCTCGGCGACGGAACCGTCGCTGTTGCGGTAGTCCATGAACCATTCGGCTTCGCCGGCCAGGTGCGCGGCCTCGGGGTGGGCGGCGGACCGCACCACATGCAGCACTCCGTCCGCGCCGATGCCGGCCCGCCGGTCGCAGAGCTTGGCGACGGCACCCGCGGGCAGCTCGATGGCGTTGTCCGGGTCCGGGACGATCACGAAGTCGTTCTCGGTTCCGTGGCCCTTGAGGAAGGGGAGGGTGCTGTGCGTCACGGGCCCATCGTAAGGGACACCCTCTAGCGGAGCCGGGCCACCCGGTACGCGGCGAGGGCTACGACGGCCAGCGCGACCAGCGCGTACAGCCCCACCATGCGCCAGTCGGGGCTGCGGCCGCTGCCCCGCGGCGGGACCCCGGGCAGGGAGTAGCCGACCCGGCGCGCGGCCATCATCCCCCAGCCGCCGGCGCAGCAGCTGATGAGGAAGCCGAGCATGGCGACCACGGCTCCGCCGTCGCCGAACTCGAAGGCGAGGGGGAACGCGAACATGAGCGAGCCGGCGGCGGCCAGCATCACGATGGGGGTGATCTGCCAGATGCGCAGGCGGCGCTGCGGACGCAGTTCGACCTCGAACTCGGGACCGGTGGCGCCCTCGGCCGCGGTGTCCGGCGCGTCGGGGCCGTCCGGCGTCAGCCGGGCGGGGTCGGCGGGCAGCCCGAGCGCGCCGGGACCGTCGGGCCCGGCAGGCTGCGGTTGCGCTTCCTGTCGCGGTACCGGCCCGGAGGCAGGCTCCGGCGCGGGTCCGGCAGACTCGGCGGTCCCACGGTGAAGCATCGGGTCCGCTTCCCGTCCGGTGTCGTCCCGCCCAGTGTCACGAGGGCCGGCCTCCATAGCCACGCGCCCTCCCCACTCGGACTTCGTACGCCGCTGTTCAGCAGTTTGATGATGGCACGGTCCGGAGGCCGAGACGGGCGCACGGGGCTTCCCGATGCCATCACGTGATCAGGCTGTGACCGCTCGTTCGACCAACGACTGCGCGAGTCCGCCGAGTTCCCCCCGGTCGGCGGCGGCTCCGCTGAGCCAGTGCACGCGCGGGTCCCGGCGGAACCAGGAGTCCTGGCGGCGGGCGAAGCGCTTGGTGGCGCGGACGGTCTCGGCCCTCGCCTCGTCCTCGGTGCACTCTCCGACGAGGGCGGCCAGGACCTGCTGGTACCCGAGCGCGCGGGAGGCGGTGATCCCGCCGCGCAGCCCCCGCGCCTCCAGCGCCCGGACCTCGTCGACCAGCCCGGCCTCCCACATCCGGTCCACCCGCAGGGCGATCCGCTCGTCCAGCTCCGGCCTGGCCACGTCGACGCCGATCTGGACGGTCTCGTAGACGGATTCGTGGCCGGGCAGATTGGCGGTGTACGGCTGCCCGGTGATCTCGATGACCTCCAGGGCCCGCACGATCCGGCGGCCGTTGCTGGGCAGGATGGCGTGGGCGGCGTCCGGGTCGGTGGCGGCCAGCCGGGCGTGCAGGGCGCCGGGGCCGCGCAGGGTGAGCTCGTCCTCCAGCCGGGCCCGCACGGCCGGGTCGGTGCCGGGGAAGTCCATCGCGTCGAGCGCGGCACGGACGTACAGCCCGGAGCCGCCGACGAGGACCGGGGTGCGGCCCTCGGCGAGCAGTTTGTCGATCTCGGCGCGGGCCAGGCGCTGGTATTCGGCGACGCTCGCGGTCTCGGTGACGTCCCAGACGTCGAGGAGGTGGTGCGGAACGCCTCCGCGCTCCTGCGGCGTCAGCTTGGCGGTGCCGATGTCCATCCCACGGTAGAGCTGCATGGAGTCGGCGTTGACGACCTCCCCGCCGAAGTGATGGGCCAGGGCTACGCCCAGGTCGGACTTTCCGGCCGCGGTGGGACCGACGACGGCGATGACCCGCGGGGCGGGGGCTGCATTCCTCACTGCCCCAGTCTCGCAAACCCTGCGGCGGATCCCCGATCGAGTGACGTGACGGGACGCGGCCGGAGTCGTTGCCTTGGCGGGGTTCCCGGCCCGGCGCGCCCGGGGGAGGCCGGTCCGGCCGAGGCGGAACTCCACACGCACGAGTAACGTTTATGGGAGTAGACATGGGTGTTTTTGGCCGGTTTTTTGGCCGTAAGGATCAGGGTTCGACCGAAGAGGTGGTTCCCGAGGGCCTGACGGCCACGCCCGAGGAAGCGGAGGCCGTGCCGGCCGAGGCGGAGGGTCCGGCGGCGGAGGCCGTGGAGATCCCGAAGCAGCAGTCGGTGGAGGCCGCCGCTGACAGCGAGACCGGCGAGGGCGCCCGTACGTAGCTACCGGCAATGGAAGGTGACCCATGGGCCTCCTGGACAGTCTGAAGGCCAAGCTCGCACCGGCGAAGGACAAGGTCGGCGACCTCGCGCAGCAGCACGAGGGCAAGATCGGCGACGGTCTGGACAAGATGGCCAAGGTCGTGGACTCCAAGACCAAGGGCAAGTACAGCGACCAGATCACGAGCGGCGCGAGCAAGGCCAAGGGCGCCCTGGGCAAGATCGCCCACAAGGACGGTCCCGGCGGGCCGACGCCGCCGGCGGCTGCCTGACGCGGTCGGTGAAGGGGTGCGGGGTCCGGTGGGACCGCGCACCCCTTCCGCGTGCCCGGGGTTTCAGGACCAGGCGGCGACGAAGTACCCCACCCCGTACGGGGCGTCCTCGTACAGCAGCCGCCCGCCGAGCCCCGCCCCCTCGGCGGCGCCCGCGAGGACCTGCCAGGGCGCGCGGCCGGCGGCCTTGAGTTCGGCGGCGAGCGTGACGTCGAGAGCGGCGAGGGCGTCGGTGTCCGCGGCCGCGAGGGCCGTCGCGGCCGCGGCGTCGAAGGCTTCGGCCCGCTCGTCCAGGTAGCCCGGCGCCTTCAAGGTCCGGCAGGCGCTGCCGTCCCCCATGACGAGCAGGGCGACCCGGCCGTCCCGGGCGGCGAGGTCCCGGCCCGCGCGCAGGGCCTCCGCGGTGCCCAGGGACTCCGCCACCGCGAGCCCCTCGACGGGCGCGGCGCCCCAGCGGGCGTGGTCCAGCAGCCAGGCGCCGACGGCCAGGGCGGGCGGGAGGGCGCGCGTCCCGTCTTCTGGCCCCGCGCCGAGCCGTACGCCGGCCTCGACGCCGAAGCCGTGGAAGCCGCCGCGGGAGCCCTGGGGGTACGGGCCGGACTGCCCGGGCCCGGCCGCGCCCACGACGACCAGCAGGCCGGGGCGGGACGCGGCGAGCACGGCGAGCGCGTCCGAGCAGGCGGTACGGGCGGCGTCGAGTTCGACTGCGGCCCCCGCGGCGACCTCCGGCACGAGGAGCGGCGGGGCGGGACAGACTGCGGCGGCTACGAGCATGATCCGCAGCCTAGTCGTCGCCGGGCGGGGCGGGGGGTGGCTCGGCCGTACTCCGGCCGGAGCCTGCGCCTGCGCCGGGGCGGTTCGACTGCGGCGCCGCGGCGCGAGCGGCCCCGGCTGCGCCGGGCTTTCCGGGGCTCCGCCCCGGACCCCGCGCCTCAAATCGCCGGCGAGGCTGGAGTTGCCCGACCCCGCGCCTCGAACGCCGACGAGCCGGGTTTGGCCCCGCGCCCCCGGCGCGGCTGGATCCGTGTCAGGCCGACGGGGCCGCGCAGCCGGAGGCGGGGGCCGGGAGGGGGGCCGGGATGCCCAGGGTGGGGATGCCGAGCATGACGCCCGCGGGCTGGGCCGGGGCGGCGTTGCGCTTCTCCCACGCGTCGCCGGCGCGGGTCCGCCGCACGGAGCGGGTGGGGCCCTCGGCCAGCAGGTGGTGCGGGGCGGCGTAGGTGATGTCCACGGTCACGACGTCGCCGGGGCGGACCTCCTCGTCCGGCTTCGTGAAGTGCACGAGACGGTTGTCTGGGGCGCGGCCGGAGAGCCGGTGCGTGGCGCCGTCCTTGCGCCCCTCGCCCTCCGCGACCATGACGTCGAGGGTGCGGCCGACCTGCTTCTTGTTCTCCTGCCAGGAGATCTCCTCCTGGAGGGCGACCAGGCGCATGTACCGCTCCTGGACGACTTCCTTGGGGATCTGCCCCTCCATCTCCGCGGCGGGGGTGCCGGGGCGCTTGGAGTACTGGAAGGTGAAGGCGTTGGCGAAGCGGGCCTCGCGCACGACGTGCATCGTCTGCTGGAAGTCCTCCTCGGTCTCGCCGGGGAAGCCGACGATGATGTCGGTGGAGATCGCCGCGTGCGGGATGGCGGCGCGGACCTTCTCGATGATGGCGAGGAAGCGCTCCTGCCGGTACGAGCGGCGCATCGCCTTCAGGATCGGGTCGGATCCCGACTGGAGCGGCATGTGCAGCTGCGGCATCACGTTGGGGGTCTCGGCCATCGCCGCGATCACGTCGTCCGTGAAGTCGCGCGGGTGCGGCGAGGTGAAGCGGACCCGCTCCAGGCCCTCGATCTGCCCGCACGCCCGCAGCAGCTTCGAGAAGGCCTCGCGGTCGCCCAGGTCGGAGCCGTACGCGTTGACGTTCTGGCCGAGCAGCGTGACCTCACAGACGCCCTCGGCCACCAGGGCCTCCACCTCCGCCAGGATGTCGCCGGGGCGGCGGTCCTCCTCCTTGCCGCGCAGCGCGGGGACGATGCAGAAGGTACAGGTGTTGTTGCAGCCGACGGAGATCGAGACCCAGGCGGCGTACGCGGACTCGCGGCGGGTCGGCAGCGTCGAGGGGAAGGCCTCCAGCGACTCGGCGATCTCGACCTGCGCCTGTTCCTGGATGCGGGCGCGCTCCAGCAGTACGGGCAGCTTGCCGATGTTGTGGGTACCGAAGACCACGTCGACCCACGGGGCCCGCTGGACGATCGTGTCCCGGTCCTTCTGCGCGAGGCAGCCGCCGACGGCGATCTGCATGCCGGGGCGCTTGGTCTTCATCGGGGCGAGCCGGCCGAGGTTTCCGTACAGCTTGTTGTCGGCGTTCTCGCGCACGGCGCAGGTGTTGAAGACGACGACGTCGGCATCACCGTCGGAGCCCTCGGGCGCCCGCGCGTAGCCGGCGTCCTCCAGCAGACCGGAGAGCCGCTCGGAGTCGTGCACGTTCATCTGGCACCCGTAGGTGCGCACCTCGTAAGTTCCCTTGACGTCCACTGCCGTGCTCCGGTCGCTGCTGCTGGTCATGGAACAAGGGTAGGCGCTCGCCGCGGGCCCTCCGGTCCGCGGGGCGGCGGGGGCACCGGTCCGCCCTGCGCGGCCGCCGGGCCGTGACAGGACGGCGGACGGGGTGGCAGGATCGCCGGCGTGCACCTCGTACCGCCCCGCGTGAGCCGGCGTCGCGCCCTGTGGGGCCTGGCGGCGCTGCTGGCCGTCCTCGGACTGGCGGTGTGGTGGCTGAGGCCCTTCGGGGAGCCGGAGCCCAGGGGCGAGCTCACGTTCAGCACGGGGGTGCGCACCGGCGTCTACCACCGCTACGGGGAGCTGCTGGAGCAGGCGCTCGCGACGGACCTGCCCGGCGTGAAGGTCCGGCTGGAGCCCAGCGAGGGCTCCCAGCAGAACCTCCAGCGGGTGGCCGCCGGGGAGGCCGACTTCACCATCGCGACGGCGGACGCGGTCGCGAAGTACCAGCTCGACGGGAAACCGGGCGCCGGGCGGCTGCGCGGCGTCGCGCGGCTCTACGACGACTACGTGCAGCTGGTGGTGCCCGCCGGGTCGCCGGTGCAGTCGGCACGGGACCTGAAGGGCAAGCGGGTCGCGGTCGGCCAGGCCGGGTCCGGGGTGCGGCTGATCTCCGACCGGCTGCTGGCGGCGGCCGAGCTGGACCCGGCGAAGGACATCACCCCGGTGTCGATAGGCATCGACACCATGCCGGCGGAGCTGGAGGCCGGGCGGATCGACGCGTTCTTCTGGTCCGGCGGCCTGCCGACCACTGCGGTACGGGAACTGTCCGAACGGTTCGAGATCCGCCTCGTGCAGCTGGGCGACCTCGTGGAACGGCTCCAGGGCAGCGGCACCCCGTCCCGCTACTACCGGGCGGCGGTGATGCCGCAGGACGCGTACGCGCGCGCCCGCAACACTTCGGCGGTGGCCACGCTGGCGGTGCCGAACCTGCTGGTGACCCGGGACGACAGCAGTCCGGCGCTGACCGAGCGGTTCACCCGGACGGTGATCTCCAGCCGTGACCGGATCGGGCACGAGGTGCACGCCGCGCAGCTGGTGGACCTGCGGACGGCGATCTACACCGATCCGCTGGCCCTGCACGAGGGCGCGGCCCGCTACTACCGCTCGGTCAAGCCGTAGGCGCTGGCGGTCCGGTCAGCAGCATCGCCGCCGCGGCCGCCGCGCCGATCAGGCCCGCGTCGGTACCCAGGCGGGCCGGCACGACCCGGTGGTCCCGCACGAAGGACAGGGTCGCGTACGAGGCCAGGTGGCGCCGGATCGGCTCGAAGAGGGTGTCCCCGGAGGCGGCGACCCCGCCGCCGATCACCGTGATGCCGGTCTCGACCAGCGTGGCGGTGGCCGCGATGGCGGCGGCCAGGGCGCGTCCGGCCCGGTCGAACGCGGCCACGGCGACGGGGTCGCCGGTCCGGGCGGCGGCGGCCACGCCCGCCGCGGTGGCGTCCTGGTCCCCGACGGGGGTCCAGCCCTGGGCGAGGGCCCAGCGGGCGATGGCCGTACCGGAGGCGAGGGATTCGACGCAGCCCCGGCCGCCGCAGACGCACTTCTCGCCGTCGAAGGCGACGCTGATGTGGCCGATGTGACCGGCGTTGCCGGTGGGGCCGGGGTGGAGACGGTTGTTCAGGATCAGGCCGCCGCCGACGCCGGTGGAGACCACCATGCACAGGGCGTCGGCGTGGCCCCGGGCTGCGCCCAGCCAGTGCTCGGCCGCCGTCATGGCCACCCCGTCGCCCGCCAGCACGGCCGGGATCCGGGCGCCGTGAGCCGCGAGCTCCGCCGAGACCCGGTCCAGGACCGGGAAGCCGCGCCACGCGCCGATGTTGACCGGGCTGACCGTGCCGCGCGAGGTGTCGACCGGGCCGGCGCTGCCGACGCCGCAGCGGACCACCGACGGCCACAGGGGGCTCCGCGCGAGGTCGGCGACGACTTCGGCGACCGCGGCCATCACCCCCTCGGCGTCCGTCCCGCGCGGGGTCGGGCGGCGGGTGGTGGCAGTCATCGCGCCGTCGGGGTGCACCAGCGCGCCGGCGATCTTCGTCCCGCCGATGTCGATCGCCACGGTGGGGCCGTCGGCCGGGCCGGGCTGCGCGGAGGGGGCGGAGGGGGGAGTGGTCACGGCGGCGCTCCTGGAAGGGGTCGGGGTTCAGTATGCGGCCGGGGCCGGCGCCGTACTGTCGCGGGGTTCCAGCCGGGGCAGCTCGCTCTCCCGGACCCGGGGCGCGCCTCCCGCCAGTACGGCGAGCAGTTCCTCGGCGGCGAGCCGGCCGAAGCCCGCCGTGTCCCGGACCAGGGCGGTCAGCCGGGGGTGGGTGACCCGGCAGAGGGCCGAGTCGTCCCAGGCCACGAGGGAGAGCCGGGCGGGGACGGGGATGCCGAGGCCGGCGGCGACGGCGGCACCCGCCACCGCCATCACGTCGTTGTCGTAGATGAGGGCGGTGGGCGGCTCCGGGTCGGCGAGGACACGGCGGGTGGCGGCGGCGCCCTCGGCGTCGGAGTAGTCGGTCACCACCGACCGGACGTGGGCGGGGCCCAGCCGGTGCCGCTCGGCCCAGGCGCGCAGGGCGGCCATCCGGCGGGCGGTGTGGGCGAGGCCGGGCAGGCCCGCGACATGGGTGATCCGGCGGTGCCCGAGCCGGTGGAGGTGGTCCAGCACCTGGGCCATGGCCCCGGCGTCGTCCGCCCACACGGTGGACAGGGCGGCGGGCACGCCCTCCCGGCCGGGCGGGCGGTCCGGGCCGGCTGCGCCGTCCGCGGCGAGCGGCGCCGCCGTGGTGAGCGGCGCCGCCGTGGCGGTCGTGCCCGTCGTGGCGGTCGTGGCGGTCGTGGCGGTCGTGGCGGTCGTGGCCGACGCGCCGACCATCACCGCGGGCAGGCCCAGCCCGATCAGGAGCTCCGGCCGGGGGTCCTGTGTGCGCGGGTCCACGACGATGACGCCGTCCACGCGCCGTTCCGCCCACCAGCGCCGGTAGACCGCGCACTCCGCGTCGATGTCCTCCACCACCTGGAACAGGAGCGCTATCCCTCCGGCCGCCAGCACCTCCTGTACGCCCGAGACGAGTTGGAGGAAGAAGGACTCCACCCCGAGGGTGCGGGCGGGCCGCGCCAGGACCAGCCCCACCACACCGGCGCGCGCCCCGGACAGGGCCCGGGCCGCGCTGTTGGGCTGCCAGCCGAGCTCTTCGGCGACGCGCCGGATGCGGGCCCGGGTGTCCCGGGAGACTCCCGGCCGGCCGTTGAGCGCGAAGGAGACGGCGCTCTCCGACACTCCGGCCCGGCGGGCGATGTCCTTGATGGTGGGTCTGCGGGCCATGGCCGGCTCATCCTCCTGCGGTGGCGCGAACTGCGATGGCCGGACCGTACGCGATCCTGCCCCGGCAGACCGCTTCCTCCGCGGTGCGGGGGAACCTCGGGGAGGCGGACGTACGGCGGGTCCGCGGTGGGCGGAAGTCCCCACCGGAATAAGGAAGTTCGGCAGGGGGCGGCGCGACGGAACTCGGGTAAACCGCATTAGCGCACTCCTGCCGCCGAGCCGGCTCAAGCGCATGAGCGCGTTCGCCGACAGGGATGTCGCCCCGGCCCCGGCCTGCGCGCCCGGCTCGTATCGCCCTGTTGACTTACTCCTCGACTCCCGGCAGTTTTCGATGAGTCCGGTGAATTCCTCCGAACTCCGGGACCCTCATGCCCGACGGCCACCCCCCTCCGGTCCGCGCCCCGCGCTTCGGGGTCAACTACACGCCTGCGCGCGGCTGGTTCCACCACTGGCTGGACTTCGACCTCGACGACGTACGGCCCGACCTCGACTCGATCGCCGCCCTCGGCCTGGACCACCTCCGTGTCTTCCCGCTCTGGCCGGTGTTCCAGCCGAACCGCACGCTGATCCGGCCGCGCGCGGTCGAGCAGCTCGTCGCGCTCGCCGACGCGGCCGCCGAGCGCGGACTGGACGTCGCCGTGGACGGCCTGCAAGGCCACCTGTCGAGCTTCGACTTCCTGCCCGCGTGGACCGGGACCTGGCACCGGCGCAACATCTTCCGTGACCCCGACGTGGTCGCCGCGCAGGAGGAGTACCTGACCACGCTGGCCGCCGCCCTGGCGGACCGGCCCAACTTCCTCGGCATGACGGTGGGCAACGAGATCAACCAGTTCGCCGGCGCCCCGCACCCCGACCCCGACCGCATCGACGCCGCCCAGGCCGCCCGCTGGCTGGAGCGGATGCTGGCCGCCTGCGACAAGGGCGCTCCCGGGCGGTTCCACGTGCACGCCGAGTACGACGCCGCCTGGTACCAGGACGGGCACCCCTTCACCCCGGCCCAGGCGGCCCGGCTCGGCGCGGCCACCGCCGTGCACTCGTGGGTGTTCAACGGCACGGCGCAGCGCCACGGGGCCGCCGGGACGGCGACCGAGCACCATGCCGCGTACCTGATCGAGCTGGCCAAGGCCTGGGCGGCGGACCCGCACCGGCCGGTGTGGCTCCAGGAGGTGGGCGCCCCGGCTCCGCTGATCCCGCCGGAGCGGGCCGCGCATTTCACCGAAGCCACCTTGGCCAACGCCCTGGACTGCCCGGACGTGTGGGGCGTGACCTGGTGGTGCTCGCACGACGTGTCCCGGGAGCTGGCGGACTTCCCGGAGCTGGAGTACGGGCTCGGCCTGTTCACCAACGACCGCCGGGTCAAGCCCGCCGGAGAGGCGCTGGCCCGGATCGCCGCCCTGTGGCGGGGCCGCGAGCACCGGCCCGCGCCCCGTTCGACCGCGCTCGCCGTCGACGTCGGCGGGGCGGAGGACGCCCCCGGCCGGTCGGTGTGCGCTCCGGGCGGGGCGTTCTTCGAAGCCTGGGCCGTGCTGACGGCCCGCGGGCTGCGCCCCGCGGTGGTCCTGGCGGACCTCGCCCGGGATCCGGCGCACCTGTCCGCGCGCGGCATCACCGAGGTACTGCACGTGCCCGACGTCACCGGCACCACCTGACCCGGCCCCGACGCACCGCCCCCGCACGTGTCCGAAGCCACCGGCACCGCCTGACCCCGCCCCGACGCCCCGCCCGAGGAGCCCCCGTGCCCGAGTCCGGCAGCAGCGCCGACCCCCGTATCCCCGCCGCCCGGGCCCGACCGAGCCGGCGCGGGGTGCTCGCCGCCGGGGCGGCCTCCGCGGCGGGCGCCCTGCTGGGGGCGCAGACCCCGTCCCGGGCCGCCGCCGCGGCCACGCCGATCACGCCGCCCACCGCGCCCGCCCTGGCCCCGTACGCCTCCTACTGGTTCCCGGACTCGCTCCCCCAGGGCGCTCCCGGTCCCGGGATCACCTGGCGCTCCCTCGCGCGGTGGTCGCCCGGATCGGACCCCGACCTGGCCCACAACGCCGCGAGCGTTCCCCTCGCGCCCCGGTTCACGCCGGTGCCGCCGAACACGGCAGCCCGCGCCGGCCAGGCCCGTATCGCCGCCCTGGTCTCCTTCGCGCCGACCGCCGGGAACCCCTCCCAGGGTTCCGCGACCGCCGACTACTACGCCCTCACCCACTGGGCGTACCTCGACGAGCTGGTGTTCTGGGGCGGCTCCGCCGGCGAGGGCATCGTGCTCGCGCCGAACGCGCCCGTCATCGACGCCGCCCACCGCAACGGGGTCCGGGTCCTGGGCAACGTCTTCCTGCCGCCCGTCGCGTACGGCGGCGACCTCCAGTGGACCCGGGACCTGGTCCGGCGCGACGGCCTGGGCCGGTTCCCGACCGCCGGGAAACTCGTCCAGGTAGCGCGGGCGTACGGCTTCGACGGCTGGTTCGTCAACGCCGAGACCGACGGCGGGGACAGCATGCTCGCCACCCGGATGCGGGAGTTCCTGCGCGCGCTGCGCACGGCCGGTGAGCCGCACGGCCTGCGGATCACCTGGTACGACGCCATGAACAGCACGGGCAGCGTCGGCTGGCAGGGCGAACTCGACGCACTCAATCAGGAGTTCTTCGAGGACCGGGCCGGCCGGGTGGCGGACACGATGTTCGTGGACTTCCGCTGGACCGCGCGCTCCCTGGCCGCTTCCGGCGCGCTCGCGGAGCGACTGGGCCGCAGCCGGCACGAGTTGTGGGCGGCCGTGGACACCGAGTCCCGGGGCTGGGACACGCCCGTCGACTGGGACGCCATCGTCCCGCGCGAGCGCGACCACGTGGTCAGTTACGGCCTCTACCGGCCCGAATGGACCCTCGGACACCTCTCCGACCGCTCCCCCGGCGCCTTCCACGCGGCCGACGACCGCTTCTGGACGGGCGAGTCCCTCGACCCGGCCCGGCCGGCGCCCGAATCCGGCTGGCGCGCTCCGGCGACCGTCGTGGCGGACCGCTCGACCGTCGCGGCGCTGCCCTTCGGCTGCGCCTTCAACACCGGGCACGGGCTGCGCTGGTACGAGGACGGGGAGGTCGCCTCGGACGCGCCGTGGAACCACCTCGGGCTCCAGGACCGGCTCCCGGGCCGACGCTGGGCGGTGGCCACCAGCGGGCGGCGCCCGGCGGTGACCCTGGACTTCGCCGACGCCTGGCGCGGCGGCTCCAGCCTGCTCGTGGCGGGCGCGCTCACCGCGCCGGTCGTCATCGGCCTGCACTCCACCCGGCTGCCGCTGTCCGCTCCCGCCATCGTCGAACTGGTCCACGCCGCCGAGTCGGGCACGGTCGGGTTGGAGATCGGGATCGCCCTGCGCGAGCCCGCCGCCCCGGGCGGCCCGCTCCCGTACACCTGGCTCACGACGGCGGCCCGGAGCACCGGGCGGCGTTGGCTCCGCGCCCGGGCGGTGCTCGATCCGCCGCCCGGGACGACCGGGTACGGGCTCGCCGTACGGATCACCCCGCGCGGAACCGTACCGGTGCGCTGGCGGCTCGGGGCCCTGACGGTACGCGACACCGCGCCGCGGCGACGCCCGGCCGCCCCGGGTGCCCTGAAGGTGGACGCCTCGGCCCAGCGGGACGGCACGGCCGAGCTCCGCCTCTCGTGGCGCCGGGCAGCCGGGCCGGTCCGCCACTACGAGCTGCACCGACGCCTGCCCGACGGCACCCGCCGGTTCCTCGGCGGCACCTGCGGCACGGCCCTGTACCTTCCCGCCGTCACCCGCGCCGGCCGGGAGCCGGCGGCCGCCTTCGAGGTCCGGGCCGTCGACGAGCTGTACGCCGGCTCCGCCGCGGCCCGCGCCACCCTCGGGTGGGCGTGAGCGTCAGGAAGCCTGCGGGGCGGTGCGCGGGACCGTCACCGTCACGCGCAGCCCGTGGGGCGGGTTCGTCTCGTACGCGAGGGATCCGCCGCCCGAGGCGAGCAGCGCCCGCGAGATGGACAGCCCGAGGCCGGAGCCCTTGACGTTCTGGTGGCGTCCGCTGCGCCAGAAACGGTCGCCGACCCGCTGGAGCTCCTCCTCGGTGAGGCCGGGTCCGCGGTCGGCGACGACGACGTGGACCGAGCGGTCCCGCGCGGTGACCGAGACTTCGACTTCCTCGCCCCCGGGGGTGAACTTGAGGGCGTTGTCGATGACGGCGTCCAGTGCGCTGGACAGCGCGATGGGATCGGCCCACCCGGTGACGGCGGCCGGGCCGGTCTCGATCAGCCGTACGCCCTTCTCCTCGGCGTAGGGCCGCCAGGCGGTGACCCGCTCGGCGGTGAGTGCGCCGATGTCGGTGAGGGTGATCTCGGCGGTGGCGTGCTCGGCCAGCGCCAGGTCCAGCAGGTCGTCGAGGACCTGGGTGAGGCGTTTGCCTTCGGTGCGTACGGAGGCGATCTCCTCGTTGCCCTCCGGCAGTTCGAGGGCGAGCAGCTCGATCCGCAGGAGCAGCGCGGCCAGCGGGTTGCGCAGCTGGTGGGAGGCGTCGGCGACGAACGCCCGCTGCTGTTCCAGTACGTCTTCGACGTTGTCGGCCATCTCGTTGAACGAATGGGCCAGGCGGCGGAGTTCCGGCGGGCCGCCGGCGGCGGCGACCCGGGAGTTCATCCGCCCGGTCGCGATGCCGTGGGCGGCGGCGTCCAGGGTCCGGACGGGCTTGAGGACCCAGCTGGTGAGCCGCAGGGCGGCCCCGAAGGCCAGCAGCATGGCGGCGGCGAGGCCGCCCGCGATCAGCAGCCAGCCTTGCAGGATCCGGGCCCGCAGCTGCCCGGTGGGGGATTCGGTGACGACGACGGCGACGACGTCCCCGTCGAGGACGACCGGGGAGGCGACGAGCAGCTTCCCCTGGGTCTGCCAGGGCCACACCTGGCCCGGGTCGTGGCTGCGGCGTCCGGCGAGTGCCTCCTCGAAGGCCCGGCGGCCCTCGCCGGACTCCGGGAGCTGCCACCACCCGGGGGCGCGGACCATGGCGTTGTCGTCGCGGTAGAAGATGCCGACGCGGATGCCGTACAGCTCCTGGTAGCGGGCCAGTTCCAGCTGGAGGGTCTCGCGGCGCTGGTCGGCCCCGGTGGCGGCGGAGCCCTCGGAGTCGATGACGAACTGGGACAGGGCGGCGAAACGGGCGCTGTCGTCGATCCGGTCGACCACCACCCGCTGCTGCTGGCCGGCGGCGAGGCTGACGGCGAGCGGGAAGCCGAGGGCGAGCAGGACGCCCGCCATGAGGACGACGAGCAGGGGAAGCAGGCGGGCGCGCACGAGGAGGACCCGCTAGGGGGCGGGCGGGGCGACGAGCCGGTAGCCCACCCCGCGGACGGTCTCGATGAGGGCGGGCATGCGCAGTTTGGAGCGCAGCGAGGCGACGTGGACTTCGAGGGTCCGCCCGGTGCCCTCCCAACTGGTGCGCCACACCTCGCTGATGATCTGCTCGCGCCGGAACACCACACCGGGTCGCTGCGCGAGCAGCGCGAGCAGGTCGAACTCCTTGCGGGTGAGCGCGACGTCCGCGCCGTCCACGGTGACGCGGCGGGTGGGCAGCTCGATGGCGACGGGACCGAGCCGGACCGTCGACGGCGCGCCGGTCCCGGTGGCGGCGGCCTCCTCGGAGGCACCGGTGCGGCGGGCCACGGCATGGATGCGGGCGAGGAGCTCGCCGGTGTCGTACGGCTTGACCACGTAGTCGTCGGCGCCCATGTTCAGGCCGTGGATGCGGGAGCGCACGTCGCCGCGCGCGGTCACCATGATCACGGGAGTGGCGGTGCGCTTGCGGATCTTGCCGCAGACCTCGTAGCCGTCCTGGTCGGGCAGGCCGAGGTCGAGCAGGATCACCCCGTAGGGGGTGGTGACGGAGGCCGGGGCACCGGCCGGGAGCAGGGCGTGCAGGGCCTCCTCGCCGCTGCGGGCGTGGGTGACCTGGAAGCCGTGCCGGGCGAGGATCGCGGACAGCGCGGCGGCGACGTGGTCGTCGTCCTCGACGAGCAGCAGTCTCACGGGGTCCCCTTCCTCGGTCGGTCGATGGCACACGGCGTGGCCACCCTGCATCCACGCGGATGCGGAGGCCCACGTCAAGAGGGTTCCGGTCGCGCGGGTCTTCCGTTATGCACCCGGTACGCGTAAGAAGGCCACGGACCGCGGTCGCCCACGGAGCGTATCCGGGCGAGGCCGGATCGTTATGCTCAATTCTCCCTCAGATGTGATGACGGTGTGAGCACCTCGTCACTACTGTCCTCCCAACCGACGGAGGACGGAGCAAGAAGCCGATGAGCGGAGTATCAGTGACCAAGGACGTTCAGGACGCGGCGGGAGCCGCGGACGGCCTGGTCGTACTGAGCAACGTCAACAAGCACTTCGGCGCGCTGCACGTGCTTCAGAACATCGATCTGAGCATTGCCCGCGGTGAGGTCGTCGTGGTGATCGGTCCCTCGGGATCGGGCAAGTCCACGCTGTGCCGGACCATCAACCGGCTGGAGACGATCGACTCGGGGACCATCACGGTCGACGGCAAGGAACTGCCCTCCGAGGGCAGGGAACTGGCACGGCTGCGGGCCGATGTCGGCATGGTCTTCCAGTCCTTCAACCTGTTCGCGCACAAGACGGTGCTGCAGAACGTGATGCTGGGCCAGCGCAAGGTCCGCAAGACGGACCAGGCGGCGGCGCTGGAGAAGGCGAAGTCGCTGCTCGACCGGGTGGGGGTCGGCTCCCAGGCGGACAAGTACCCGGCGCAGCTCTCCGGTGGCCAGCAGCAGCGCGTGGCGATCGCCCGGGCGCTGGCGATGGACCCGAAGGTGATGCTCTTCGACGAGCCGACTTCGGCGCTCGACCCGGAGATGATCAACGAGGTGCTGGAGGTCATGCAGCAGCTCGCCCGTGAGGGGATGACGATGGTGGTCGTCACGCACGAGATGGGCTTCGCCCGCTCCGCGGCCAACCGGGTCGTCTTCATGGCCGACGGGAAGATCGTCGAAGAGGCGACGCCGGAGCAGTTCTTCGCCAACCCGCGCAGCGACCGCGCCAAGGACTTCCTGTCGAAGATCCTGCACCACTGACCGTCTCGTCTGGTAGTGATCCGGTGTCAGAACGGTCCAGACCGCTGACGCGCCCGGACCCGCCGGCGGAGCATGTCTCGCTCGGCGTTCAACAACGTCTCATCCGAGGGAAGTTCACGATGAAGGTTTACAAGGCCGGTGCGGCCGTTGCCGCGGCCGTCGCTCTCGCCCTGACCGCGACCGCGTGCGGCGGCGGCGGCAACAAGGCCTCCGACAGCGGGGCGAGCGGTGACGCCAAGAAGGACAAGATCGTCATCGGCATCAAGTTCGACCAGCCGGGTGTCGGCCTGAAGACCCCCGATGGCAAGTACACCGGCTTCGACGTCGACGTGGCGACCTACGTGGCCAAGGAACTCGGCTACCAGCCCGACCAGATCGAGTTCAAGCAGGCCATCAGCTCCGAGCGCGAGAACCTGATCGCCAACGGCGACGTCAAGCTGGTCGTCGCGAGCTACTCGATCAACGACAAGCGCAAGGCCAGGGTCGACTTCGCCGGCCCGTACTTCCTCGCGCACCAGGACCTGCTGGTCCGCGCCGACGACACCTCGATCACCAAGGCCGAGGACCTCAACAAGAAGAAGCTCTGCTCGGTCACCGGCTCCACGTCGGCGCAGAACGTCAAGACGAAGCTGGCCCCCGAAGCCGACCTCCAGGAGTTCCCCGGCTACTCCGAGTGCCTCACCGGCCTGGAGAACAAGGCCGTGGACGCGCTGACCACGGACAACTCGATCCTGGCCGGCTACGCCGCGCAGGAGAAGAACAAGGGCAAGTTCAAGCTGGTCGGGCTGAGCCTGAGCAACGAGAACTACGGCATCGGCCTGAAGAAGGGCGACAAGGACCTGCAGACCAAGGTCAACGCCGCGCTGAAGAAGATGGTCGCGGACGGTGCCTGGGACGCGGCCGTGAAGAAGAACTTCGGCCCGGCCGACTACAAGAACGAGCCTGCCCCGCAGATCACCGAAGGCAGCTGATTCCTCGGTGAGGAGCGTCGCCGCCCGCCTGTCGCGGGCGGCGGCGCACCTCACCGGCCATCCTGGGAGAGCGCAGGGCAACGTGTTCGATTTTCTTGATTCCGGGCAGTACGACCTGCTCGGAGCCTTCTGGGTGACGGTTCAGCTCACCCTCTACTCGGCGGCGGGCTCCCTGTTGTGGGGCATCGTCCTGGCCGGGATACGGGTCAGCCCGGTCCCGCTGATGCGCGGCTTCGCCGCCGTGTACGTCAACGTGGTGCGCAACACCCCGTTGACCGTGCTGATCCTCGCCAGCTCGCTGGGCCTCAGCCAGACCCTGGGCGTCAATCTCGGCGGCACCACCTTCAAGGAGACCGGCTTCCGGCTGGCCGTCCTCGCGCTGGCCGCCTACACCGGCACCTTCGTCTGCGAGGCGCTGCGCTCCGGCATCAACACCGTGCCCGTGGGGCAGGCCGAGGCCGCCCGCGCGCTGGGCCTGAGCTTCTTCCAGGTCCTCACGCTGATCGTGCTCCCCCAGGCCTTCCGGGCGGTCATCGCACCCCTCGCGAACGTACTGATCGCCCTCACGAAGAACACCACGGTGGCCGCGGCCATCGGTGTGGCCGAGGCAGCCCTGCTGATGAAGGAAATGATCGAGAACGAGGCGGACGCGCTCTTCGCGGTCTTCGCGGTGTTCGCCTTCGGCTTCGTCGTCCTGACCCTGCCCACCGGCCTGCTGCTGGGCTGGGTGGCCAAGCGAACGGCGGTGAAGCGATGAGTACCGTGCTGTACGACACACCCGGCCCGAAGGCCAAGCTGCGCAACTGGATCTACTCCGCCGTCTTCGTCGTGCTGCTCGGCCTGGTCCTGTGGTGGGCGCTGGGCCTCATGGCGGACAAGCACCAGCTCGACGGCGACAAGTGGAGCCCGTTCGTCACCGATGGCCAGGTCTGGACGACGTTCCTGATCCCGGGCCTGCTGGTAACGCTCAAGGCCGGTGTGATCGCCATGGTGATCGCGCTGCCGCTGGGCGCGCTGCTCGGCATCGGCCGGCTCTCCGACCACCGTTGGGTGCGGGTCCCGGTCGGCGCGGTCGTGGAGTTCTTCCGCGCCATCCCGGTCCTGATGCTGATGCTGTTCGGCAGCGCCCTGTACGTGCAGTACTCGAGCGTCGAATCCGATGTCCGGCCGCTGTACGCGGTGGTCACCGGCCTGGTCCTCTACAACGCCTCGGTCATCGCCGAAATCGTCCGGGCCGGCATCCAGTCGCTGCCGCGCGGCCAGACGGACGCGGCCAAGGCGATCGGCATGCGCAAGGGCCAGACCATGGCGTACGTCCTCCTCCCGCAGGCCGTCACGGCCATGCTCCCGGCGCTGGTGAGCCAGCTCGTGGTGATCCTCAAGGACACCGCGATCGGCGGCGCGATCCTCGGCCTGGGCGAGCTGCTGTCGATGAACCGGCAGATCTCGGCGAACTACAGCAACACGATCCCGACCCTCATCGTGATCGCGGCGCTGTACATCGCGGTGAACTACGCCCTCGCCTCGTCCGCCTCCTGGCTGGAGGCCCGGCTGCGCCAGTCGAAGAAGAGCACCGGCGCGGTGGTGGGCGTGGCGGAGGCCAGCGACCTTGCCACCGGGGCCAATAGCGCGGCGTGAGCCCCGGCCGTCGGCCGGCGGCGCTCCACGGATGCTCCACTGGCTGCCGGTAAGTCCGCTGATGCGAAGTCAGTCATAGTGCGTAGCCTGTGTGGTGGGGGGGGTTCCTGCCCCCCCCCCCACAGTGCGGTTCGGGACGGTGTTAAATTTAGCAGGGACCAACACGGCGGTTGATAAC
>NZ_JBSGYT010000018.1:91164-128857 GCF_053610645.1 Streptomyces sp. NPDC054883
GCCCCCGGGCCGGGGGCGGGGGGCGCCCCACGTTTCCTCCCGGGGCGGCGGTTTAGCGCGCTGAGGCTACTACAGTAATTGGGCGTCGCGTGTGTGGGGCGGCGCAACCCCCCCCCCCACCACACAGTGCTGTCCGGACCGGTGTCACTTGACGCAGGCACCTCCAGTCGGTTGCATACGTTGTGTGATCACATACCGGACATCGGGAGCCGCATCATGGACCCGGTGATCGTCGTCGGCGGGGGGCCCGTCGGGCTGTCCCTGTCCCTCGCCCTGGCCGGCCAGGGCGTGCCCTCGGTCGTACTGGACGAGGGGCCCGGCAAGGACGAGCCCCGCCCGGCCCGTTCCGTCGTCCTGCACTCCGACACCGCCTCCATGGTCCACCGGCTCGGCTGTACGACGCTGCGCGACGAGGGGGCGTACTACGCGGCTTGGCGCACGATGCGCCGGGGCCGGGACTCGCAGCGGATCACCTTCGAGGACCGGGCCGCCCCGCTGCACCTGCCGCAGCACGCGCTGACGCGCGGCCTGCGGGACGCCGCCGCCACCGAGCCGCTGGTCCGGCTGGTCACCGACACCCGGCTGGACGCCCTGGAGCAGGACGGCCGGGGGGTCACCGCCCACACCCGGGGCGCGGAGACCACCTGGTGGCGCGGCAGCCACCTCGTGGGCTGCGACGGAGCCCGCTCGACCGTGCGCAAGCTGCTCGGCATCCGCTTCCCCGGCCGGACCGCCGTCGAGCGGCACGCCGTGGCCGCCCTGCGCACCGAACTGCCGTGGCCCGGCGAGGCCTTGCTGCACCGCGGCGCGACCGGCGAGATCACCGCCCGGCCGCTGCCCGACGGGGTGTGGCGGCTGGACTGGCTGCTCCCGCCGCGCGGCGGACTCGTCACTCCCGACGCGCTCGTCACCCTGATCAGGGACACCCTGGCGGCGTGGTGCGGCGGCGCCACTCCCCCGTACGACCTGATCGACACCGGCGTGCACACCCTGCACCACCGCCTGGCCCGGCGCTGGCGCGACGGCCGGGCCTTCCTCGCCGGGGACGCGGCGCACCTGCTGGGCGCGCTCGGCACCCAGGGGGTCGAGGAGGGGCTGCGGGACGCCGAGAACCTGGCCTGGAAGCTCGCGCTGGACTGGCACCAGGGGGCCTCCGAGGAACTGCTGGACAGCTACGAGGACGAGCGGCGCCGGGCGGTGGCGGCCCGGCTGCGCGTCGCCGACCAGGCGCTGCCCGCCCTGCGCGGCGGGGGCGGACTGCGCACCTACCTTCCCGGAGCGGCGCGTTCCGCCGAGAGCCTGCTCACCGACGGCCACCTCGGCCGGGGCGCCCTGGGCGGGGAGCCGACGTACGCGCCGCCCGTGGCCGTACGGGAGGTGCCGACCGCCACCGAACCCGGCGGCCCCGTGGCGAACGTACCGGTGACCGCGCCCGACGGGTCGACGGTGCCGCTGCGGGACCTGCTGGGGCGGGGCCGGCTCCTGGTGCTCCTGGTCGCCCCGGGCACCGGGGTGTGGGACCGGCGGCACTGGCTGGGTGCCGGGCTGATGCCCCGGCTCGCGGCGGCCGTCAGCGCCCTTCCGGTCCGGGCGGAACTCCTGGTGGCCGACGGCTACCCGGGGGCTCCGGCGCACACCGTGCTGCTGGTCCGCCCCGACGGCCATCTGGCGGCGACCTTCGCCGGGGTCCGGCCGGCGGAACTGTACGAGGCGGCCGACGCCGTCCGGTGCGGCCCCCCGGCTCCGGCGGGCGGCACCCCGTCCCCGCTCGAGGAGGCGTCCACCACGCCGACCGGCGTGATCGATTGACCCTGACCGGCTCTCGTGCTTCACTCGCGGACATGACCGGCAACGACGTACGCCTGTGGCGGAGGGTTCACATGGACCTGCTCCGCTACGCGGGCTGCGTGTGTCGCCCCTCCTGCTGATTCGCCCCTTCCTCCGCGCGCCCCGCAGTCCCGTGTCATCCCGGGACCGCCGGCGCGCACCCGCGAACTCCCAGGACGGTCACCACCCATGTCTGCGCCCACGCACGCGCCTGCCCCGGCCCCTACCGCCGTCTCCGCCGCGCCCACGACGGCGGAGCTGCTCGCCTTCGTGCTCCGCACCGCGGCCGACCCCGCACTCGTCGCCTCGCTCCCCCTGGACCCGGAAGGCCGTACCTGGATCCGGCTGGACGGCCCCGGAGGCAGCGAGGCCTGGCTGATCGGCTGGCCGCCCGGCACCGGCACCGGCTGGCACGACCACGCGCAGTCGCGCGGCGCGTTCGCCACCGCCCGCGGGAAGCTCACCGAGCACTCCCTGGCGGTGCGCCTTCCCTCCGAGGGCTGGCGGAGCCTGGAGTTGGCGCCGGACGTGGACCGCGGCCGGGGCGTCCCGGCGGGCGCGGGGCGCGCCTTCGGCGAGCACCACGTGCACGAAGTGTTCAACGAGTCGCGGACCGAGCACGCCGTCTCGGTACACGCGTACTACCCGCCGCTCCCGTTGATCCGCCGCTACAGCCGCACCGGCCCGGTGCTCAGGCTGGAGCACGTCGAGCGTCCGGCGGACTGGCAGTGAGCGCCGCCGCGCCGCAGGGCATCGACGCCCTGGTCGACCGGCTCCGTACGACCTACGCGCGCGTCTCGCCGGACGAGGCCCACGCCGCCTCGCTGGTGGGGGCCCTGCTGGTCGACATCCGCTACCAGGCGCTGCGCGAGCGGGACGGGCTGATCCCGGGCGCCGTGGTCGTCGAGCGCAACGAGCTGGAGTGGCGGCTGGACCCGCAGGGCTCGCACCGCCTCCCCGAGGCCACCGGCCATGACCTGCGGGTGGTGGTGATCTGCAACGAGGGCTACGCCTCGACGCTGGCCGCGGCTTCCCTGCACACGCTGGGCCTCCACCGCGCGACCGATCTGACGGGCGGCTTCCAGGCCTGGAAGTCGGCGGGCCTGCCCGTCACCCCGCCGGAGACCGCCGCGCGGGCGTGACCCCGGGCCGCTGCGCCGCCGGTCGCCCGTGGCTTGGTGCCCCGGGGCTCAGTCCCCGGGGTACTCCTCCCCGTCCTCGCCCTCGGCTTCCAGCGCGCGGCGGACCACCCGCAGGGCCATGCCCTCCGGATACCCCTTACGCGCCAGCATCCCGGCGAGGCGCCGGATCCGCTTGTCCCGCTCAAGGCCCCGGGTCGCCCGGAGCTTTCGCGCCACGAGTTCCCGGGCGGTCTGCTCCTCCTGCTCGGTGTCCAGCTGCTCCAGGGCCTCCTGGACGAGGGTGGCGTGCACCCCCTTGGTCCGCAGCTCCTGCGCGAGCGCCCGGCGGGCCAGGCCGCGGCCGCGGTGGCGGGACTCGACCCAGGCCCCCGCGAAGGCGGCGTCGTCGATCAGGCCCACCTCCTCGTACCGGGAGAGGACCTCCTGCGACACCTCCTCGGGGATGCCCCGCTTCTCCAAGGCGTCCGCGAGCTGCCGCCGGGTCCGCGGCATCCCCGTGAGCAGGCGCAGGCAGATCGCCCGCGCCTGCTCCTCGGGGCTCTGGGGCGGCAGTTCCTGACGGCCCTCCCGGCCGCCTTCCCCACCGCCCCGTTCCTGCTCCCGCACGGGTCAGCTCTTGGCCACGGCGGCCTTGGCCGTCGTCTTGGCCTTCGACGCGGGGACCGGCACGGCCGCGGCGTCGGCGGGCGCCTCCGCACCGGCTTCCGCGGCGCCGGCGTCCTTGCGCACGCCCACGCCCAGCTTCTCCTTGATCTTCCGCTCGATCTCGTTGGCGAGATCCGGGTTGTCCTTGAGGAAGTTGCGGGCGTTCTCCTTGCCCTGGCCCAGCTGGTCGCCCTCGTACGTGTACCAGGCACCCGCCTTGCGCACGAAGCCGTGCTCCACGCCCATGTCGATCAGGCCGCCCTCGCGGCTGATGCCCTGGCCGTAGAGGATGTCGAACTCGGCCTGCTTGAAGGGCGGCGCGACCTTGTTCTTGACGACCTTGACGCGGGTGCGGTTGCCGACCGCGTCGGTGCCGTCCTTGAGCGTCTCGATGCGGCGGATGTCCAGGCGCACGGAGGCGTAGAACTTCAGCGCGCGGCCACCGGTGGTGGTCTCGGGCGAGCCGAACATCACACCGATCTTCTCGCGGAGCTGGTTGATGAAGATCGCGGTGGTCTTCGACTGGTTGAGCGCACCGGTGATCTTGCGCAGCGCCTGGCTCATCAGGCGGGCCTGGAGGCCCACGTGCGAGTCGCCCATCTCGCCCTCGATCTCAGCACGGGGCACGAGCGCCGCGACGGAGTCGATGACGATCAGGTCGAGCGCGCCGGAGCGGACGAGCATGTCCACGATCTCCAGCGCCTGCTCGCCGGTGTCCGGCTGGGACAGGATGAGGTTGTCGGTGTCGACGCCGAGTGCCTTCGCGTACTCCGGGTCGAGCGCGTGCTCGGCGTCCACGAAGGCGACGGTGCCGCCGGCCTTCTGCGCGTTGGCCACGGCGTGGAGGGTCAGGGTCGTCTTACCGGAGGACTCCGGTCCGTACACCTCGATCACACGGCCGCGGGGCAGCCCGCCGACGCCGAGCGCGATGTCCAGCGCGGTCGACCCGGTGGGGATGACCTCGATGGGGTCGTTCGGCTTGTCGCCGAGGCGCATGACCGCACCCTTGCCGAATTGCCGTTCAATCTGTGCGAGCGCGGCGTCGAGAGCCTTCTCGCGGTCGGTGCCTGCCATGGGTTCCACCCGGTTTGCTTGAGTCGATCGCTTCACGCCATTGACGCTAACGCCTGCCACTGACAATGCGCTCCCACGCCCGGTTCGGCTGTGGAAAACCCATGAGAATGCGTGTTCGATTTCCCTGTCAAGCCGGCCACGCGGAAGACGGCCGGTGTGCCACGGCCGACGGTTCGCGCAGTGCCGCTGCCCGGGGCGCGGGCGCCTCAGAAGCGCCGGGCCGACTCCTCCGCGTGGGCCATGCGCCGCAGGCTCAGCAGTACCGGTTCGTACAGCACCGTGAGCGCGACGGCCGCCTCGATCTGCCCGGTCGGGGTCGGCTGCTCCTCGACCATGTCCAGGTCGGTGACCGCCAGCTGCGCCGCCAGCCGCCCGTAGGGCAGCAGCTGCTCGGTGCCGCAGGGGTAGCCGAGCCGGACCAGCGCGGCGACCGAGTCGACGAGCCGCCGGTGGGCCGGGTTGAGCAGGTCCAGGCCGGGGCCGCAGGACCAGCCCAGCCGCTCCAGCAGCGCCTCCACCGAGCGGCGGGCGGTCTCCACCGCCTCGTCGTCCTCGGCGACCCCCTCGGCGCAGGGCAGCGCCCGGGTCGCCGCACCCAGCCGCAGGTGGTGGTCCAGCGACTCGTCCTCCGCGGCGGCGATCACCCCGCGCGCGGCCGCCACCGGCACCCCGCCGATCTGGATCAGCGCCCGCACCAGGCGCAGCCGCCGCAGGTGGTGCTCCCCGTACTCGGCCTGGGTGGCGGAGACCCGGCGGCCGGGCTGGAGCAGCCCTTCGCGCAGGTAGTACTTGATCGTGGCGGTGGACACACCGCTGCGCTCGCTCAACTCCGCCAGCCGCACGTCTTGCACCCTTCGTTGGACAGTGGGACTATCCAAACATGGATAGCGCCGCTATCCCACAGGGGACGGGGAATCTCATGGGTACTGCACCGACATCCGGTCGGCGGGTCACGGCCGCCGCGGAGGGCGACGTGGTCGTCTTCCTCATCGGCATGCGGATCAACCGCTGGCGCGCCGTGCGCCACTGGCTGCCGGCCCTGGCCGCGATGCCGCGCATGCTCAAGGAGCTCTCGCGCAACGGCGACAGCGGGCTGCTGGGGCACCGGGGACTGGGCGGCGGTCCCCGGGTGTTCACCGTCGCGCAGTACTGGGAGTCGCGCGAGAAGCTGCTCGCCTACGCCTCCGACCAGAACGGGCAGCACCGCCCCGCCTGGGCCGCGTTCAACCGCCGGGTGCGGAGCAGTGGGGGCGGCGTGGGGATCTGGCACGAGACCTACATCGTCCCGGCCGGTTCGTACGAGTCGGTCTACGTCGACATGCCGCCGACCGGCCTGGGCGCGGCTTGGGGAGTCGAGCCCGTCAGCCGGCGCGGGGAGCGGGCGGCCCAGCGGCTGGCCCCGGGCGGGGCCGCTTAGCGGCCGGCGCGCGCCGCCCCCGGCACCGGGTGCGGGGGCGGCGCCGGGGGAAGTTACGGCTTGGGGAGGGTGCAGCCGGGGCGGGCGAGGTCGATCTTGTTGCCCGCGCCTATGCAGGGGACGATGATGTACGTCTCCTGGGCGTAGTTGATGCCCTCGCGGACCGTGACCACGCCGTTCTGGTCCACCTCGCACGGGTTGTTCTCCGTGCAGCGCTCGCCGTTCTCGTTACCGGTGTTGTTCACCGCGACGACCTTGCCGCTCGTGGTGTCGATCACCGGCGAGCCGGACGTGCCGCCGATGGTGTTGCACGACGGGGTGTAGCGGACCGAGTCCTTCCAGGTCCAGGAGCCTTCCTTGAGGAGGTAGGCGAACCCGTCGACGTTGCAGCTGTAGGTGCGCTTCCAGTAGCCCGAGACGACCTTGATCGGCGTCCCCTGCACCGGGTGTGCGTCGTTGAGGGTCAGCGCGCTGATTCCGTACTTGCTCTGGATCTGCGCGTACGTCGAGGTCAGTTGGTAGATCGAGATGTCGGTGTCGGTCATCGTCGCGTACGCGACCTTGCTCGCCCGCAGCGTCGCCACCTTGCTGCCGGTCGCGCCCAGCAGCGAGAACGAACGGCTGGACGACTGGTCCTTGATGACCTCGCCCGGCCCGGGGAAACCCGTCTCCAGGCAGTGCCCGTTGGACAGGACGAGCGCGGGGTCGTTCGGCTGCGAGCCGGGGGCGCGCACGACGGAGCCGGAGCAGTTGCTGAGCGCGACCGTTCCCGCGTAGTTGACCGTGACGGCCGGCGCCGCCTTGTCCCGCGCGAGGGCCGGCGCCTGCGGGGCCGTGTCCTGGGGCACGGCGGCCACGGCCGGGGCCGCCCCCGCTCCGATCAGGAGCAGGGAGAGCAGGGCGCCGGCGAGAGGCTTGTTCATGTGGGGGTTCCCCTCTGGTGACGATGCAACCGAAGATCCTCCGGTTGTCATGCGCATTGTTGGGATGCCGAGCCCAACCCACAAGAGGGCATGGCCGGTTGGGGAAACCCGCTATCACCGGGGCAGTTGACCCCCCGTTGGCCGGAATGCAGACCCCGAACAACCCCCGCACCGCCCCCAACTGCCGCAACCTGCCCATCCGGTCACGAACGGGGTCGTGAGCGGCATACCCTCCCCCATGGGTCCGCGGCCGGACCCGGCCCGGAACTCCCCCATGCCCATCGGTACTCTGCGGTGCCCCCGACGACCGAGGGCACTCATTCCGCTTTGGAGGAACCATGGCCATCAAGAAGGCCACGATCCAGCAGCAGGTGGCCGAGGCCATCGCCCGGATCAACCCGGCCGACCGGCCCATCGTCACGATCCAGGCCATCGCCGGCCCCAGCGTCTGGCTGATGAGCATGCTCGGCCTGATCGGCCAGATGTTCCTCACCTACTACTTCGTCACCGTGACCGAGCAGGCCGTGGTCCTCCACAAGGCGAGCCGGATGAGCAACCGGCCGCAGGAGATCGTCTTCGCCATACCGCCGGCCCAGGCCGTCGGCGCGGTCACCGAGATCAAGCGCAACGCCGTCTGGAGCTCGTTCCGCTTCCAGCTCCCCGGCCAGGAGCGGCCGACCCGGATGAACGTGCACCGCCTCTGGCGCAACGAGATGGACCAGCTCCTCGGCCTGCTGTCGGGCCAGACCCAGCCGGTCGGCTGACGAAGCCGCACGGTGGCCGGATCCCGCCCCCACGGAGGCGGGCACCGGCCACCCCCGGAAGAACGGCCCCCCAGCTGACAACCCAGGGTTGACGCCCCTCCGAGTGTCAACCTAGGGTTGCATCATGACGAACCCTTCCGCGGAACCAGTTCGCATGACCAGTCCGGTACGCCTCGACGACCTGATCGAGGCGATCAAGAAGGTCCACCCCGACACCCTGGAGCAGCTCAGCGGCGCCGTCGTCGCCGCCGAGCACCTCGGTGACATCGCCGACCACCTCATCGGCCACTTCGTCGACCAGGCCCGCCGCTCCGGCGCCTCCTGGACCGACATCGGCCGGAGCATGGGCGTCACCCGCCAGGCCGCGCAGAAGCGCTTCGTCCCCAAGGCCGACAAGAGCGACAAGGGCGACGGCGCCGAGATCGACCCCAGCCAGGGCTTCGCCCGCTTCACCCCCCGCGCCCGCGGCGTCGTCGTGGCCTCACAGAACGAGGCCCGTGCCACCGGGAGCACCGAGATCCGTCCCGAGCACCTGGTGCTGGGCCTGCTCGCCGAGTCCGGGGGGCTCGCCGCGCTGGTCCTGCACGGGCACCACGTCACCGACGACGCCGTACGCGCCGCCGTCGCCGCGGTCCTGCCCGAGCCCGTCGCACCGGAAGAACTGCCGGCCCTGACCCCCTTCGACGCCGGCGCGAAGAAGGCCCTGGAACTGACCTTCCGCGAGGCGCTGCGCATGGGTCACCCCTACGTCGGCACCGAGCACATCCTGCTCGCGCTCCTCGAACTCGAGAACGGTCAGGGCGTGCTCAGCGGCCTCGGTCTGGAGAAGGGCGCCGTCGAGGCGGCCGTCACCGACGCCCTGGCAGCCACCGTCGAAGGGATGCGGGAGGAGTAGCCGCGGCAGATGCGGCGGAGCCGGCGTCGCCCCCCCGGTCCCCGTCGTCGGGCAGGCCGGCGCCCTCCGTCAGCTCGTAGCGCTTCACGTAGGCGCCCAGGAACGCCTGGAGCGTGGCGACGGCCGGGATCGCGATGAGCGCCCCGACCGCTCCCAGCAGCGCGGTGCCCGCGATGACCGAGCCGAAGGCGACCGCCGGATGGATGTCCACCGTCTTCGCGGTCAGCTTGGGCTGGAGCACGTAGTTCTCGAACTGCTGGTAGATCACCACGAACCCGAGCACGTACAGCGCGTACCAGGGGTCGACCGTGAAGGCGATCAGCATGGGCAGCGCGCCCGCCAGATAGGTGCCGATGGTGGGGACGAACTGCGACACCAGACCCACCCACACCGCGAGCGCGGGCGCGTACGGCACATCGAGGACGGCGAACACCACGTAGTGGGCGATGCCGGAGATCAGCGCCATCAGCCCGCGCGAGTAGAGGTAACCGCCCGTCTTCGCGACGGCGATCTCCCAGGCGCGCAGCACCTCCGACTGCTTGGCGGGCGGCAGTACGGAGCACAGCGCGCGCCGCAGCCGCGGCCCGTCCGCGGCGAAGTAGAAGGAGAACAGCCCGACGGTCAGCAGCTTGAACAGGCCGCCGAGCACGGTGGCGGACACGTCGAGCACGCCGCTCGCGCTGTTGCGCACGTACTTCTGCAGCCAGTCCGAGTGCAGCAGGCTGTCCTGGATCTCCAGCCGGGACAGCTCGGTGTGGAACGTCGCGTTGACGGACCTGATGACGGAGTCGAGGTAGCGCGGGAAGCCCTCCACCATGTCGACGATCTGCCCGGCGAGCATCGAGCCCAGCAGGGCCACGAAGCCGGCGGCCGCGACGAACACCCCGAGGAACACCAGGAACGTGGCGAGTCCGCGGCGCATGCCGCGGGCCGCCATCCGGGACACGGCGGGTTCGACCGCGAGCGCGAGGAAGAAGGCGATCAGGATGTTGACGAGCAGCCCGATCAGCTGGTGGAAGGCCCAGCTGCCGAGCTGGAAGCAGGCGACGAGGGCCAGGACGAGGATCACCGCGCGCGGCAGCCAGCGCGGCATCCGGTCCCGGGCCCCGGCCGCTGCCGCGGTCTCCGCCGTGGCCCGCGCCGACGGCTCGGGGACCCGGGGCGCCGGGGCGGTCGCGCCGTCGCCGGCCTGCCCGCGCTCGTCGGGCCGGCCGGTGTGTCCGGGGTGTACGGGGGTCGTCTCTTCAGTCGCTGCCACGCACCCAGTCTGACCCACCCCGTACCGGTTCGGGCGGGCCGGGCGCCGGGTCAGCGCAGTGAGGCGGGCACGTCCATCGCCGAACACACCGCGCGCCACACGTCCTTGGCCTCCCAGCCGGCCTCCAGCGCCTGGTGGACGGTACGTCCGCCGAGCTCCCTCATGACGTGGTCCCGTGCGAAGGAGTCCGCGTAGGCCGCGCCGAAGTACTCGGCCATCCGCTCCCAGAAAATCGTCAACCGCATGCCACCAGTATCCCGCCCCGGAGAGTGCACCGACCGCGTTCGTGCCCCGCGGCCCGCATCCGGCGCCCTACGGTTCCCGCATGCCTGGAGACGAACCCGCGTCGGCCGCGCCGACCCCGCTCGCCCGCGCCGAGCGGTTCATCTGGCTCACGGCGCGGGTGCTGGAGCAGCGCCGGTTCGCGTTCCACTTCCTCGGCGGCGACGCCGACGCGGTCGACGCCGCCCTCGGGGCGTACCTGGGCGCCGACGGCGGCTACGGGCACGCCCTCGACCCGGATCTGCGCGGCCCCGTGAGCCAGCCGCTGCACGCCGCGTACGCCCTGCGGGTGCTGGACGGCCTGGGCCGGTGCGCGGGCCGGCGGGTGGAGCAGCTCTGCGGGCACCTGACCGGGGTCGCCACCCCCGACGGCGCGCTCCCGGTGGTGTCCGCCGGCTCCGGCGGCCATCCGGCGGCCCCGTACCATCCGGTGCACGACGATCCGCCGGGCGCGCTGCTGACCACCGGCCCGGTCGTGGGCGTCCTGCACCGCAACCGGATCTGGCACGCGTGGCTGTTCCGGGCCACCGACTTCTGCTGGGACCGGATCGAGACGCTGCGCCACTGGCACCCCTACGAGGTCCAGGGCGCGGTGGCCTTCCTCGACGGCGCCCCGGACCGCGGCCGGGCGGCGGCGGCCGCGGACCGGCTGGGGCGGCTGGTGCGCGAGCGGCGCCTGGTGGTGCTGGATCCGGCGCGCCGGTCCGAGTACCCGACGGCGCCCGGGTGCGCGGCGGGCGAGCAGCTGTTCCCGTACGACTTCGCGCGCCGCCCGGAGTCGGCGGCGCGCGGCTGGTTCACGGACGCGGAGATGGGCCGGTCCCTGGACTTCCTCGCCGCCCGGCAGCAGCCGGACGGCGGCTGGCCGGTGCTCCGCCGGGCCTGGGCACCGGGCAGCTCCCTGGAGCGGCGCCCGATCGCCACGGTGGAGGCGCTCCTGACGCTCCGCGCCCACGGCCGCCCGCTCGGCTAACCGCCGACGGCGCGCAGCCCGGCCGTGACGAGGACCGCCGCGCCGACCACGACGAGGAACGGGGCGCGCAGCAGCAGCGCGAGGGCGGCGGCGGCCAGCCCTGCGGCGCGGGCGTCGAGGACGAGCCCGTGGCCGGTGCTGAACGTCTGCTGAGCGGTGAGGGCGGCGAGCAGGGCGACGGGCAGCAGTGCGGACAGCTTGCGCACGGCCGGCCGCTCCAGGGCTCCGGCGGGCACGAGCAGTCCGGCGAGCTTGACGGCGTAGCAGCCGACGACGGTCAGCCCGATGGCGATCCAGACGTTCACGAGCGGCGTCCCTTCATCCACAGCACGGCGGGAGCGGCCAGTGCCGCGATCAGCACGGGCACCCCGGAGGGCAGTACGGGCAGCAGGCCGAGGCCGAGGACCAGCGCGAGGGCGGCGACGGCCCGCTCGGTGGAGCTCTTCAGCATCGGTGCGAGCAGGGCCAGGAAGACGGCGGGCCCGGCCGCGTCCAGGCCCCACACGGTGGTGTCGCCGATGGCCTCGGCGCCGAGCGCACCGAGCAGGGTGGTGAGGTTCCACAGCACGTACAGGGTCAGCCCGGTCACGGTGAAGCCGAGCCGCGCCGACTTGCGTCCGGGCTGGGCGAGGGCGACGGCGGTCGTCTCGTCGATGACCCAGTGCGCGGCGAGCGGCCGCAGGGGCCGCGGCAGGGCGAGCAGCTGGGACAGCCGCAGCCCGTAGAAGGCGTTGCGGGTCCCGAGGAAGAAGGCCCCGGCGGCGGCGGTGAACGGGTTACCGCCCGCGGCGAGGGCCCCGACCAGCGCGAACTGCGAGGCGCCGGTGAAGACGAGCAGGCTCAGCGCGCAGGCCTGGAGCACGCTGATGCCGGCCCCGGCGGCGGTCACCCCGAACGCGAACCCGGACAGGCCGACGGCCACCCCGACGCCGAGCGCGTCCCGTACGACGGCGGCGCGCGGCCGCTCGACGACCCCCTGCGGGGTCTCTTGTATCACCATCTGATGTTCTCCCACGCCTTGACGCTATGCGCGGGCCGGACAGCGGTCTTGTACGTTCTTGCGCGCGCCCGGGGCCGGCGGGGCGGCCGGAGCTCAACCGGGCTGCCCGCGCTCCCGGCGGTAGGCGCCCGGCGGCACCCCGACGATCCGGGTGAAGTGCCGGTTCAGGTGGGGCTGGTCGGTGAACCCGACAGCCACGGCCGCCTCCGCGGGCGGGGTGCCCGCGTCCAGCAGCCGGCGGGCGCGCCGTACCCGGGCGTCGGTCAGCCAGGTGTGCGGCGGCATCCCGTACCGCGCCCGGAAGGCCCGGAGCAGGGCGAACGGGCTCGTCCCCAGCTCCGCCGCGAGCTGCTCCAGCGACGGCGGCTCCGCGATCCGTTCCTCCAGTACGGCCTTGGCCCGCTCCGCGTCGGCGCCGCCCGCGCGCCGCACCGGCCGGGCGGGCAGCGGTCCGGCGTGCCGGGTCAGCATCCGCGCCACCACACCGCGCAGCAGCGTGTCGGCGGCCAGCGCGTTCCCGGCCTCGGCGGCCCGGTGCACCTCGGAGATCACCCGCGAGGCCTGCGGGTCGGGGACCATGTCGGCGGTGAAGCCGGGGGTCCCGCGCAGCGTGCCGATCTCGGCGGCGACCTCGGTGATCAGGGCGCGGGACGGGTAGAGGGTGGCGTACGCCCACCCCTCGGGCACACCCGCGCGGGCGGTGTGCGCCACCTCGGGGTTGATCAGGACCACGCTGCCCGGCCCGGCGCGCAGGGTGCCGGCCGGCAGGCCGATCTCCTCGACGCCGCCGGTGACGGCCGCGATGACGTACCCGTCGTGGGCGTGGCGCGGGAAGGTGTGGCGCACGTAGTGGGCGCGCAGCAGGTCCAGCCCCGGCAGCTCCCGGTACTGCCAGTGCCGCGCCCACTCCCGGCGGCCCTCGTCCGTCCCCATCCCCCCATTCTGCGCGCCGGCCCGTCGGCTCGTTTACGCAGGTCCGCCCGGTTGTCAGTGGCCGGGTGCACGATGGGGGCATGTCCGGTAGCGCGCTCGACTCGTTCTCCCCCGCGACCCGCTCGTGGTTCTCGGGGGCCTTCGTCATGCCGACGGCCGCCCAGGAGGGGGCCTGGCGGGCGATCGGTGCGGGCTCGGACGTCCTTGTCGTGGCGCCCACCGGCTCCGGCAAGACCCTGGCGGCCTTCCTCGCGGCCCTCGACCAGCTGGCGTCCACCCCGCCGCCGGCCGAGCCGAAGAAGCGCTGCCGGGTGCTGTACGTATCGCCGCTCAAGGCCCTGGCCGTCGATGTGGAGCGCAACCTCCGCAGCCCGCTGACCGGCATCCGGCAGGAGTCCGTGCGGCTGGGCCTGCCCGAGCCGGAGATCCGCGTCGGCATCCGCTCCGGTGACACCCCGCCCGCCGAGCGCCGGGCGCTGGTGACGCGGCCGCCGGACATCCTGATCACCACCCCGGAGTCGCTGTTCCTGATGCTGACGTCCGCGGCGCGCGACGCCCTCGCCGGAGTGGAGACGGTGATCCTGGACGAGGTGCATGCCGTCGCGGGCACCAAGCGCGGGGCGCACCTGGCGCTGTCCCTGGAGCGGCTGGACGAGCTGCTGCCCCGTCCGGCGCGCCGGATCGGCCTGTCGGCGACGGTCCGGCCGGTGGACGAGGTGGCCCGGTACCTCGCGCCGCGCGGCAAGGTGGAGATCGTCCAGCCGCCGTCGGCGAAGGAATTCGACCTGTCGGTGGTCGTCCCGGTCGAGGACATGGGCGAGCTGGGCGGCTCGCCCGCCACGGAGGGCCGGGAGGGCGGGGACAAGCCCTCCATCTGGCCGCACGTGGAGGAGCGGATCGCCGACCTGGTGCAGGCGCACCGGTCGACGATCGTGTTCGCCAACTCCCGGCGGCTCGCGGAGCGGCTGTGCAACCGGCTCAACGAGATCGCGTACGAGCGGGCGATGGGCGAGAAATTGCCCGAGGGGTCGCCGCCCGCCGAGATCATGGCGCAGTCGGGCGCCGCGCAGGGCGCGCCGCCGCTGCTGGCCCGCGCGCACCACGGCTCGGTGTCCAAGGAGCAGCGGGCGCTGGTCGAGGAGGACCTGAAGGCCGGCCGGCTGCCCGCCGTGGTAGCGACGTCCAGCCTGGAACTGGGCATCGACATGGGCGCGGTGGACCTGGTGGTGCAGGTGGAGTCGCCGCCCTCGGTGGCTTCGGGGCTCCAGCGCGTCGGCCGGGCGGGCCACCAGGTGGGCGCGGTCTCCACCGGCGTGGTGTTCCCCAAGTACCGGGGGGACCTGGTGCAGGCGGCCGTGGTGACCGAGCGGATGCGCACGGGCTCGATCGAGTCCCTGCGGATCCCCTCCAATCCGCTGGACGTCCTGGCCCAGCAGCTGGTCGCGATGACCGCGATGGACACCTGGCAGCTGGACGATCTGCTGGCCCTGGTGCGGCGGGCGGCGCCCTTCGCGGCGCTGCCGGAGTCGGCGTTCACCTCCGTGCTGGACATGCTCGCGGGCCGCTACCCGTCGGACGCGTTCGCCGAGCTCAGACCACGTGTCGTGTGGGACCGGGTGGCGGGCACGATCACCGGCCGGCCTGGGGCCCAGCGTCTCGCGGTGACCTCGGGCGGCACGATCCCGGACCGCGGACTCTTCGGCGTCTTCCTCGCCGGGGCCGACCCGAAGAAGGGCGGCGGCCGGGTCGGCGAGCTGGACGAGGAGATGGTCTACGAGTCCCGGGTGGGGGACGTGTTCACCCTGGGCACCAGCTCCTGGCGGATCGAGGACATCACCCGCGACCGCGTCCTGGTCTCCCCGGCGCCCGGGGTACCGGGGCGGTTGCCGTTCTGGAAGGGCGACCAGCTGGGCCGCCCCCTGGAACTGGGCCGTGCGGTCGGCGCGTTCCTGCGCGAGCTCGGCGGGCTCGGCGAGGGGGACGCCCGGCTGCGGCTGCTGGCGGCCGGGCTCGACGCCTGGGCCGCGGAGAACGTCCTCGCCTACCTCGCCGAACAGCGCGAGGCCTGCGGTCACGTGCCGGACGACCGGACGATCGTGGTCGAGCGGTTCCGCGACGAGCTCGGCGACTGGCGGGTCGTCGTCCACTCCCCCTTCGGCGCGCAGGTGCACGCGCCGTGGGCGCTGGCCCTCGGCGCCCGGCTCGCCGAGCGGTACGGGATGGACGCGCAGGTGATGCACGCGGACGACGGCATCGTGCTGCGCCTTCCGGACGCGGACCTGTTGTCCATGGACCTGCTCGACCATGATCCGGCGGCCGCCGCGCAGTCCTTCGAGTTCGATGACGAGCAGGCTCCGCTGGGCGCGGCGGACGTCGCCTTCGACCGCGGCGACGTCCAGCAGATCGTCACGGACCAGGTCGGCGGCTCGGCCCTGTTCGCCTCCCGGTTCCGCGAGTGCGCGGCGCGCGCCCTGCTGCTGCCGCGCCGCAGTCCGGGCAAGCGCACCCCGCTGTGGCAGCAGCGCCAGCGCGCCTCCCAACTGCTCCAGGTGGCGTCGGAGTTCGGATCGTTCCCGATCGTGCTGGAAGCCGTACGGGAATGCCTCCAGGACGTGTTCGACGTACCGGGCCTGACGGAGCTGATGGGTGACATCGAGGCGCGCCGGGTGCGGCTGGTCGAGGTCACCACGCCGGAGCCGTCCCCGTTCGCGCGCTCGCTGCTGTTCGGTTACGTCGCCCAGTTCCTGTACGAGGGGGACTCGCCGCTGGCCGAGCGCAGGGCGGCCGCGCTCTCGCTGGACTCCCGGCTGCTGGCGGAACTGCTCGGCCAGGCGGAACTGCGTGAACTGCTGGACGCCTCGGTACTGGAGGAGCTGGAGCGCGAACTCCAGTGGCTGACCGAGGACCGCCGGGCCAAGGACGCCGAGTCGGTGGCCGACCTGCTGCGCCTGCTGGGCCCGCTCACCGAGGGCGAGCTGGCCGAGCGCGGCGCGCAGCCGGCGTGGGCCGCCGAACTGGGCGCCGCGCGGCGGGCGATCCGGGTCCGGGTCGGCGGCGCCGACCACTGGGCGGCGATCGAGGACGCGGGGCGGCTGCGGGACGCGCTGGGCACCGCGCTGCCCGTCGGGGTCCCGGAGGCCTTCACCGAACCGGTCAAGGACCCGCTCGGGGACCTCCTGGCCCGGTACGCCCGCACCCACGGGCCGTTCACCACCACCGCCGTCGCCACCCGCTTCGGTCTCGGCGCGGCGGTCACCGAGGGCGCCCTGCACCGGCTGGCGGCGGCGGGCCGGGTGGTCCAGGGCGAGTTCCACCCGGCGGGCATCGGGCAGGAGTGGTGCGACGCGGCGGTGCTGCGCAGGCTGCGCCGCCGTTCGCTCGCGGCCCTGCGCCAGGAGCTGGAGCCGGTGCCCCCGGCCTCCCTGGCCACCTTCCTGCCGCAGTGGCAGCACTTGGGCGGCGCCCTGCGCGGCATCGACGGTCTGGCCCGGGCGATCGAGCAGCTCCAGGGGGCTCCGGTGCCGGCCTCCGCCCTGGAGCGGCTGATCCTGCCTTCGCGGGTCTCGGGCTACTCCCCCGCCCTGCTGGACGAGCTGACCACCACGGGCGAGGTGGTCTGGGCCGGGGCCGGAGCCCTCCCCGGCAAGGACGGCTGGGTCTCGCTCTACCTCGCCGAGGCGGCGCCGCTGCTGCTGCCACCGCCCCACCCGCTGGAGCAGACGCCGCTGCACCAGGCGGTCCTCGACACCCTCTCGGGCGGCTACGGCCTGTTCTTCCGCCAGCTGGTGGAGTCGGTCCGGGCGAAGCATCCGGAGGCATCCGACCTCCAGCTGTCCGAGGCGCTCTGGGACCTGGCCTGGTCGGGCCGGCTGACGAACGACACCCTGGCCCCGCTGCGCTCGCTGCTGGGGTCGGGCCGGACGGCCGGTGCCACCGCGCACCGGGCCCGCCGCACGATCCCCCGCGGCCGCTACGGCACCCTGAGCGCGACGGTGTCCCGCACCGGGCCGCCCACGGTCTCCGGCCGCTGGTCGCTGCTGCCCGGCCAGGCCCCGGACCCGACCCACCGGGCGCACGCCCTGGCCCGGACCCTGCTGGACCGGCACGGCGTGGTGACCCGCGGCGCGGTCGCGGCGGAAGGGGTGGAGGGGGGGTTCAGCGCCGTCTACCGGGTGCTGTCGGCGTTCGAGGACAGCGGGCAGGCCCGGCGGGGTTATGTCGTCGAGGGGCTGGGCGCCGCCCAGTTCGCGATGGACGGCGCGGTGGACCGGTTGCGGGCGGCGGAGCGGACCCCGCCCCCGCTGGCCACGGTGGTACTGGCCGCCGCCGACCCGGCGAACGCGTACGGCGCGGCCCTGCCCTGGCCGGAGCCGCCGGCCGGGGCCACGCACAAGCCGGGCCGCAAGGCGGGCTCCCTGGTGGTTCTGGTCGACGGGGAACTCGTGCTCTACCTGGAGCGGGGCGGCAAGACGCTGCTGGCGTGGCCCGAGGCGGAGGATCCGCGCCTGGAGGCCGCCGTGTCGTCGCTGGCCGTGGCCTGCCGTGCGGGGACGGTCCCGCCCCTGACGGTCGAGCGGATCAACGCGGCCCCGGCCCTGACCTCCGCGCTGGGCCGTTCCCTGGAGGCGGCGGGCTTCCACGCCACCCCGCGGGGCCTGCGCCTGCGGCCGTGACGGCGGCCGGGCCGGGCCGCCCCTGCGGCCGGTTCCGGCCGGCCCATTCCGCTTATGTTGCGCTTATGTCCTGAGCGCGTCACGAAGACGGCCGGATCGCGAGCTGCCGGTTTCCCCGCCCCTAAGATCACCAGAGGCATCGGGATTGACGATGCGCAGTCAAACGCATAGTCCATGGGGGACTCAGAAGTGAGCAACACCACCACGCGCAGGACCGCACTCGCCACCGTCGGCCTGGCGGTCACCGCCGCCCTGGCGCTGAGCGGCTGCAAGAGCGGCAACGACGAAGCGGTCCCGGCGGCGCCCAGCTCGCCCGCGGCAGGCTCGCCCTCGGCCGGCTCCGCGCAGCCCAGTACCGCCGCCAGCCCGTCGGCCGCCGGCAGCGCCGCGCCCGCCGGAGCCGCCGGCATGGCCAAGCCGGGCCAGAGCTTCAAGATCGGCGAGGCGGCGACGGTCCCGTTCGACTACGGCAGCACCAAGGGCGGCACCATCGCCCTCACCGTCACCTCCATCGAGCAGGGCCAGCCCGCCGACCTCGACCCGCTGAAGCTGGGCGACAAGGTGAAGGGGCAGATCCCCTACTACGTCCACTACACCGTCAAGAACGTCGGCACCACGGACCTCTCGTTCTCCTCGGTCGGCCACATCAGGGGCCTGCTGCCGGACGGCAGCGAGGCGGGCGGCGTATCGGTCATCGGCACGTTCGAGAAGTGCAAGGACGAGTCGCTGCCCAAGGGCTTCACCAACGGCCAGTCGCAGACCAGCTGCGCGATCGCCCTGGCGCCGTCGGCCCAGACGAAGGTGACCGGCGCCCAGTACTGGAACGAGCCGTACAGCACCGTGGGCAACAAGGCACTCACCTGGAAGTAGTACGCCACCCTGCACGACAGGCCCCCGCGCGGACGCACCGCAGCGGGGGCTTCGGCTTCCCTCCCCACCCACGGCGGCGGGGACCGGCCTCCCCGCGCGGGCCGGTGCCCGGAGCCACAATGGAGCCATGCCCGAAGGAGACAGCGTCTGGCGCGCCGCGGCCCGGCTGCACGCCGCCCTGGCCGGCCGGGAGATCACCCGCAGCGACCTGCGCGTCCCCCGCCTCGCCACCGTGGACCTCACCGGCCGCACCACCTTGAACGTGGTCCCGCGCGGCAAACACCTGCTCACCCGCATCGACGGCGACGGCGGCCTCACCCTCCACAGCCACCTGCGCATGGACGGCGCCTGGCACGTCTTCCCGACCGGGCGGAAGTGGCACGGCGGCCCCGCCTACGAGATCCGCGCCATCCTCGGCACCGCCACCGACACCGCCGTCGGCTACCGCCTCCCCGTCCTGGAACTCCTGCGCACCGCCGACGAGGACAAGGTCGTCGGCCACCTCGGCCCCGACCTCCTCGGCCCGGACTGGGACCCCGCCAAGGCCGCGGCGAACCTGCTCGCCGCCCCCGAACGCCCCCTGGGCGAAGCCCTGCTCGACCAGCGCAACCTCGCGGGCATCGGCAACGTGTACATGTGTGAGCTCTGCTTCCTCGCCCAGGTCACGCCCTGGACGCCGGTCGGTGCGCTGCCGGAGCCCGAGGTGACCGCCGTCCGGCTGGCTGGGGCCGCCCAGCGCCTCCTGGCGGCCAACCTCGGCAGCGGCGAGGGCCGCAACACCACCGGCAGCCGCCGCCGGGGCCAGGCCCTCTTCGTGTACGGGCGCGCCCCGCGCCCCTGCCTGCGCTGCGGCACCCCGGTACGCCGGGTCGTGAAGGAGGACCGCCCCACGTACTGGTGCCCGCGCTGCCAGTCGGGCCCCACCCCGTAGTTGACGTCCCGTCAGATCCGGTCGTACCGTCCGGACATGCCCACAGCCCCGTACGACCTCACCGGCCGCACCGCGCTGGTCACCGGCGCCGCGAGCGGGATCGGCCGCGCCACCGCCGTGCTCCTCGCCCGGGCCGGCGCGGCCGTGCACTGCGCCGACCGCGACGCGACCGGCCTGCGCGAGACCGCGCGCCTGGTCGCCGGAGCCGGCGGCAAGGCCGGCGTCCACACCCTCGACGTGACCGACCGCGCCGCCCTGCGGGCCGCCGTCGCCGCCGCCGGTCCGCTCGACATCACCGCCGCCATCGCCGGGATCATGCACACCAGCAGCGTCCTGGACACCGCCGACGAGGACCTGGACCGGGTGCTGGACATCAATTTCAAGGGCGTCCTGCGCACCTGTCAGGAGGCCGTCCGCGCCATGATCGCCGCCGGCCGTCCCGGCTCGGTCGTCACCATGGCCTCCGGCGCCGTCGACGCCGCCCAGCCGGGGCTCCTCTGCTACAGCGCCGCGAAGGCCGCCGTCGTGCAGCTGACCAAGACGCTCGCCACCGAGACCGGTCCGCACGGCATCCGCGTCAACGCCGTCGCGCCCGGCTGGATCCGCACCCCCATGACCGGCCGGCACAGCGCGGAGGAACTGGAGCGGACCGAGGCGGCGATGATCCGGATGTCGCCACTGCGCCGGGTCGGGGAGCCCGAGGACATCGCCCAGGCCGTGCTCTACCTCGCCTCCGACGCCTCGTCCTTCATGACGGGCCAGATCCTCCGCCCGAACGGGGGAGTATCGATGCCCTGGTGAGCGGCGCCCCGCCGGCCGCCGCCCCGGAGCGCCTGCGCACCGGTCCGGGCACACACTGCACGGGAAGCAGCCCCAGCCCCCATCCGCCGACGGCTATCGCGCCCTCCACGGGCCCCGCGTCGGCGGGCTCCAGCGCGAGCCGCAGTACGGCCCACCACCACAGCACCCCGGCCGTCAGCACAAGGGGTATGAGTAACCACCGCACGGCCGCCTCCCAGGAAGGCCGGAATCCGGACGGGCCCATCCTCCCGCACCGGTCCTTCCGCCGCACCCAGAACGGCAAGGAGCCCCGTCCGGTGCCTGACGCACCGGCCGGGGCTCCGGCCACACTCACACGCGCTTCACGCGCTCGCCTTCACGCGGCTACGACGTTCACCGCTTCCACGGGCGCCTTGATGGTCACCCGCTCCGTGGTGCCCGCGACCGAGGCCACGGAGACCGAATTGAGCATCGGGCGCACCGGTGCCGGCACCGGTTCGCTTGCCGCGGCCGACTGCGCAAGCTCCGCCAGCGACAGCTCGTCACTGACTTCGCGCATCAGCTCGGACATCCGTACGTCCAACGCGTCGCAGATCGCGGAGAGCAGCTCGGAGGATGCCTCCTTCTGCCCCCGCTCCACCTCGGAGAGATAGCCGAGCGAAACTCGGGCGGACGAGGAGACTTCGCGCAGAGTACGGCCCTGGCGCTGGCGCTGCCGACGCAGCACGTCACCCAGCAGGCGACGGAGCAGAATCATCGGTGGCTCCCTCCTCTGACCGTGTAGCCGTAACCTTCACGCCCCACCGTACCGCCTCGCGCCGCGGCCGTGCGGGGAGCGATGTCGTGTTCACTCAGGGCTGCAAACATCAAATCCCCCCGTTCTGTTCCGTATCCTGCCCCCGCAGATTCTCGCGGAGTTCGCTCGAGAGGAGTTCGAGCACTGTCCGTGCACTCTCCCTACGGATTTCCGTACGGGAGCCGTTCAACCGCAGCCGGGCCGTTTTCCTGCCCGCCGGACCCGCCACGGCGACGAAAACGGTGCCGACCGGCTGCCCGTCCTGCGGGTCGGGACCGGCCACCCCGGTCGTCGCGATCCCCCACGAAGCCCCCAGCACCCGACGCACCCCGGCCGCCATCTCCTCCGCGACCTGCGCGTTCACCGCGCCTTCCGCCGCCAGCAGCTGCGCGTCCACCCCGAGGACCCGGTGCTTGAGCTCGGTGGCGTACGCGGTCACCGAGCCGCGGAACGATTTCGAGGCGCCCGGCACCGCCGTCAGCTCCGCGGCGACCAGTCCGCCGGTCAGCGACTCCGCCACGGCGAGCGTCTGGTCACTCTCCGCAAGCAGTCGCAGTACGGTCCCGGCCACCTGTGCCGTCCCGTCCGGCGCGGTGGCGGCTTCCGTGGCGCCACCAGCCTCCGGAAAATCACCAGCCGCTCGCGTCACGACGCGGCCCGCTCGGTGTCCTGCCCCCGCCGGCGCAGGACGACGGCCTGGCGGATGTAGTCCAAACCGGTGACGACCGTCAGCACGACGGCGACCGCCATCACCCAGAACCGCAGGGTCGCCAGCGGGCCGGTGAGGGCGAGCACGTACATGCCCACGGCCGTTCCCTGGGCGAGGGTCTTGAGCTTGCCGCCCCGGCTGGCCGGAATGACGCCGTACCGGATGACCCAGAAACGCATCAGCGTGATCCCGAGTTCCCGGCCGAGGATCAGCCCGGTCACCCACCAGGGCAGGTCGCCGAGCCAGGAGAGACAGATGAGCGCCGAGCCCATGATCGCCTTGTCGGCGATGGGGTCGGCGATCTTTCCGAAGTCGGTGACCAGGTTGTACGTCCGGGCGAGGTGCCCGTCGAAGATGTCCGTGATCATGGCGACCGCGAACGCCGCCCACGCCAGCGCCCGCCAGACGGGGTCGTAGCCCCCGTCGGCGAGCAGCAGCAGGACGAATCCCGGCACGAGCACGAGCCGGACCATCGTCAGGATGTTGGCGATGTTCCACAGGCCGGCCTGATTGACGGCCGCGGTCCCGAGCCCGGCGCCGGGCGAGGGCCGGCGGCCGGTCCCGCCCGCCGCAGGTGCCGGGACTCCGGTCATCCGGCCGCCTCCTCGAGATCCAGGTCCAGGGGCTCGGCAACCAGGTCCACACCCAGCGTGCCGACGACCTTTGCCGTCACCATACGGCCGGGGACCAGACCGGTGCTGTCCGTGAAGACCACCTGGCCGTCCGTCTCGGGCGCCTGGTGCGCGGCGCGCCCGTAGGCGCCCTCGCCGTCCTCGTCGACGTCCTCCACGGTCTCGACGAGTACCTCCAGGGTCTCCCCGACCCGCTCTTCCGCACGCTGGGAGGTCAGCTCCTCCGCCAGCCGCTGCATGTGCGCGAGCCGCTGGGCGATGGTCTCCGCGTCCAGCTTGTTCTCGTAGCCGACCGCCTCGGTGCCGTCCTCGTCCGAGTAACCGAAGACGCCGATGGCGTCGAGCCGCGCGTGGGTGAGGAACCGCTCCAGCTCGGCGAAGTCCGCTTCCGTCTCGCCGGGGAAGCCGACGATGAAGTTGGACCGCACGCCGGCCTGCGGAGCCTTGCCGCGGATGGTGTCGAGCAGTTCCAGGAACCGGTCGGTGTCGCCGAAGCGGCGCATCGCGCGCAGCACGTCGGGGGCCGAGTGCTGGAAGGACAGGTCGAAGTACGGGACGACCTTGGGGGTCGAGGTCAGTACGTCGATCAGCCCGGGCCGCATCTCGGCGGGCTGGAGGTAGCTGACACGGACGCGCTCGATGCCGTCCACCTCGGCCAGCTCCGGCAGCAGCGTCTCCAGCAGCCGGATGTCGCCGAGGTCCTTGCCGTACGAGGTGTTGTTCTCGGAGACCAGCATGATCTCCTTGACGCCCTGCTCGGCGAGCCAGCGCGTCTCACCCAGGACGTCGCTGGGCCGGCGGGAGATGAACGAACCGCGGAAGGACGGGATCGCGCAGAAGGAGCAGCGCCGGTCGCAGCCGGAGGCGAGCTTCACCGAGGCGACCGGGCTCTTGTCCAGCCGGCGGCGCAGGGGCGCGCGCGGCCCGGAGGCGGGGGCGATCCCCTCGGGCAGGTCCGCGGGGGCCTCGGCGGCCTCCTGGGCGTGTCCGGGCAGCGATACCTCGGCGGCCTGGCGGGCGGCCGGGCTGATCGGCAGCAGCTTGCGCCGGTCCCGCGGGGTGTGCGAGGCGTGGATGCCGCCGTTGAGGATGGTCTGGAGGCGGTCGGAGATGTCGGCGTAGTCGTCGAAGCCGAGCACGCCGTCGGCCTCGGGGAGCGCTTCGGCGAGTTCCTTGCCGTAGCGCTCGGCCATACAGCCGACGGCGACGACGGCCTGGGTCTTGCCGTGATCCTTCAGATCATTGGCTTCCAGCAGGGCGTCTACGGAGTCCTTTTTGGCGGCTTCGACGAAGCCGCAGGTGTTGACGACGGCTACGTCCGCGTCGGCGGCGTCCTCGACGAGCTCCCAGCCATCCGCCGCCAAGCGGCCTGCGAGCTCCTCCGAGTCCACCTCGTTACGGGCGCAGCCAAGAGTGACAAGGGCGACGGTACGGCGTTCGGGCATGGACTCAAGACTACTTCGTCCCGGCGTCGGCCCCTGCCCCACATCCCCCATTGCAAGATCCCCGGGACGCCAATGGGCCTCCCGGGGATCCGGATTCTCGCAGTCCGCGCTGGTCAGCCCGCCTGGGCCTGGCCCTGCCGCGGGTCGTCCCTGGTGTAGGTGAGCCGTTCGACCTGCCCCGGCTGGAACTGGTCCTTGATCTCCTTGCCGTTCACGAACAGCTTGACGACCCCGGCGTCACCGAGTACGAGGTCGATCGACTCCTTGTCGGTGAAGGTCTTCGACTCGCCCAGGGCGAGCGTGCCGTCGAACAGCGACCGGCCGCTGTGGTCCTTCGCGGAGATCCAGCTCTCTCCGTCGTTGGCCGTCAGGACGACCGTGACGAGGTCCTTGGGCGCGGCGGCGATGGCGCTGTCCGAGGGGGCCGGCTTGGGCGGCTTCGGCTGCTGCTGGGGCGCGGCCGGCTTGCCGGCCGGCAGCTTGGGCGCGGCGGAGGCGGCGGAACCTTCCGCCAGCTGCCGGTTCTCCTTGCCGCCGCCGTCGCCGCCGAAGGCCGTGAAGCCCACGAAGCCGATGACGGCGACAATCGCGGCGACCATGGCGGCCGTCCAGTTCGGCCGCTGCCGCTCGGGGCGGATCCGTTCCGCGTCGAACATCGGCGCGGCGGGGGTGGGCGCCGGCCGGCCGCCGTGGGCCGCGTCGTAGGCCTCGACCAGGGGTGCCGGATCGAGGCGGACGGCGCGGGCGAGCGTACGGATGTGGCCGCGGGCGTAGACGTCGCCGCCGCACCGCGTGAAATCGTCCTCTTCGATCGCGTGCACGATCGGGATGCGCACGCGGGTGGTGGAACTGACCTCGTCGACAGTGAGCCCGGCGGCGATCCGGGCCTTCTTGAGGGCCGTCCCGATGGACGGTCCTTCGACGGTACGTTCGACGAGGCGGTCCTCGGACCGGTCGTCGGCCGAAGGCCGCTCTTCTTCGGGGGAGTTGGCGTTGCCGATGGACACGAGGGCGCCTTTCGAGCGTGTAGCCACCTGCTGGCTGTCCAGTCTAGGGGGGTGACGAAAGGGTGGAGCAACCGGAGGGGTGGAGTCCCTAGGCCATCCGAATGGCTATCGGGTCTCCGGGTGGTGCGAGGGCGGTACGGCGGCCCCGCGCCGGAGCGCGGTGTCCGTCGTTTCCCTCAACTTGACGCACGGCCGGGGGAAACGGTTGCCCCCGAACCCTTACGGCTGATCGTCCCCCCGGATGACCGCCAGCACGCCGTCGAGCTCGTCCGGCTTCACCAGGACGTCGCGCGCCTTCGAACCTTCGCTCGGGCCGACGACGCCCCGCGATTCCATCAGGTCCATGAGACGGCCGGCCTTCGCGAAGCCGACGCGGAGCTTGCGCTGGAGCATCGAGGTGGAGCCGAACTGGGTGGAGACCACCAGTTCCGCCGCCTGGCAGAGCAGGTCCAGGTCGTCGCCGATCTCCTCGTCGATCTCCTTCTTCTGCTTCTGGCCGACCGTGACGTCCTCGCGGAAGACGGGCGCCATCTGGTCCTTGCAGTGCTGCACGATGCCGGCGATCTCCTCCTCGGTGACGAACGCGCCCTGGAGGCGGACCGGCTTGTTCGCGCCCATCGGCAGGAACAGTCCGTCACCCTTGCCGATCAGCTTCTCCGCCCCGGGCTGGTCGAGGATGACCCGGCTGTCGGCGAGCGAGGAGGTGGCGAACGCGAGCCGTGAGGGCACGTTCGCCTTGATCAGGCCGGTGACCACGTCCACCGAGGGCCGCTGGGTGGCGAGTACCAGGTGGATGCCGGCCGCGCGGGCCAGCTGGGTGATGCGCACGATCGAGTCCTCGACGTCGCGCGGGGCCACCATCATCAGGTCGGCGAGCTCGTCGACGATCACCAGCAGGTACGGGTACGGGCTCAGCTCCCGCTCGCTGCCCGGCGGCAGTGTGATCTTGCCGTCCCGGATCGCCTGGTTGAAGTCGTCGATGTGCCGGTAGCCGAAGGCCGCGAGGTCGTCATAGCGCAGGTCCATCTCGCGCACCACCCACTGGAGGGCCTCGGCGGCCCGCTTGGGGTTGGTGATGATCGGGGTGATCAGGTGCGGGATGCCCTCGTACGCCGTCAGCTCGACCCGCTTGGGGTCGACGAGGACCATCCGGACGTCCTCCGGGGTGGCCCGGACCATGACCGAGGTGATCAGGCAGTTGATGCAGGAGGACTTGCCGGAGCCGGTCGCGCCGGCGACCAGGACGTGCGGCATCTTCGCGAGGTTGGCCATGACGTAGCCGCCCTCGACGTCCTTGCCGAGCGCCACCAGCATCGGGTGGTCGTCCTCGGCGGCGTCCGCGAGGCGCAGCACGTCACCGAGGTTGACCATCTCCCGGTCGGTGTTGGGGATCTCGATGCCGACCGCCGACTTGCCCGGGATGGGGCTGATGATCCGCACGTCCGGCGAGGCGACGGCGTACGCGATGTTCTTGGCGAGGGCCGTGATGCGCTCGACCTTCACGGCCGCGCCGAGCGTGACCTCGTAGCGGGTGACCGTCGGGCCGCGGGTGAAGCCGGTGACCTGCGCGTCGACCTTGAACTCGGTGAACACGTTCGTCAGCGAGGCCACCACCGCGTCGTTGGCGGCGCTTCGGGTCTTGCCGGGGCCGCCGCGCTCCAGCAGGTCCAGCGAGGGCAGCGCGTACGTGATGTCCCCGCGCAGCTGGAGCTGCTCGGCGCGCGGCGGCAGGGGTTCGGTGCGCGGCGGGGCCTTGGTGAGGTCGGGCACGGACAGGGTGCCGGAGGCCGCGGCGGTGCTGTCGTGCGGCCCGGCGGCCTCGGGCGAGGCGGCGGGGGCCGTGGCGGCCGGCTCCTCCCGCGCGGGCGGCACCGCGGTCGTGGCACCGGCCGCCTCGGGTGCGCGCCGGGCGGTGATCCCGTGGGTGAGGTCGGCGACCACCGGCGAGGGCGGCAGCCCGCCGTAGACCACGCCGTCCAGCGCGGCGGCGGCCGCCGCGGCGACGTCGACGGCGTCCATCTCCCGGTCCATGGCGGGCCGGGTCCCGCTCCGGCGCGGCTTGCGGCGCCGGGCGAGCGCCTCCTCCTCGGCGGCCCCCGCCGGGTCGGCGGCCGCGGCCCGGGCCTGCCAGCGCGCCGGGTCGTGGCGGCCCGGCCGGGCCTGCGGGGCCGCGCTCCCCGCCTCCGCGTAGCCCTCGTCGTATTCGTTCGGCTGGATCAGTCCGAGCCGGATCCCGAGCCGCCGCAGCCGCTCGGGGATGGCGTTCACGGGGGTGGCGGTGACCACCAGCAGCCCGAACACCGTGAGCAGGACCAGCATCGGTACGGCCAGCGGCGAGCCCATGGTGAAGATCAGCGGCTTCGAGGCGGCCCAGCCGATGAGCCCGCCCGCGTCCTGCATCGCGGTGGTGCCCTCGCCGCGGCCGGGCGCCCCGCAGGCGATGTGCACGAGCCCCAGCACGCCGATGACGAGGGCGGACAGGCCGATCCCGATCCGGCCGTTGGCGTCGGTCTGCTCGGGGTGGCGGATGAAGCGCACCGCCATCACGCCGAGCAGTATCGGCACCAGCAGGTCCAGGCGCCCGAAGGCACCGGTGACCAGCATGGTGACCAGGTCTCCCACGGGGCCGCTCAGATTCGACCAGGTTCCGGCGGCGACGATCAGCGCCAGGGCGAGCAGCAGGAGCGCGACGCCGTCCTTGCGGTGGGCGGGGTCGAGGTTCTTGGCGCCCCGGCCGACGCTGCGGAAGACGGAACCCACCGCGTGGGCGATGCCGAGCCACACGAGGCGCACCAGCCGCACCACGCCCCCGGTCGGGGACGGCGCGGGCTTGGCGGGCGCCTTCTTGACGGGGGCGCGCCTGGCCGCCGCGGCCTTCTTCGCCGGAGGCCTGCGCGTGGGAACCGCTTTCTTCGCCGGCGCCGTCGTACGGCCGGTGCGGCTCTTCGCGGCGCCCGCCGCGCTCTGGGAACCCTTGCCGGACGTACTTGAGGCCATGCGCCCGAGGTTACCGGTGCGCACGCCGGTGGACACGCGTGCCCACCCCTTCACCCGTTCGTGTCGCCCGGCGGCGGTGACGCTCCGCCAGACCTGACGCCGCGCCAGGGAGCCCGCCGGGAGCGGCCGTACGGGGGTCGGGCAGCGCTCCCCGGCGCGCGCTCAACCCTGGAGCGGCAGTACGGCCGCACCGCCCCCGGCCCCGGGTTCGAGCGCGTCCAGCGCCCGGCGCAGGCCGGTGAGCTTGCGTTCCAGGTGGGCGGCGGTCGCCACGACCGACGCGTCGGCCGCTTCCTCACCGAGCTGCTTGGTCAGCGCCTCCGCCTGCTCCTCGACCGCCGCGAGCCGTGCGGACAGCTCGGCCAGCAGCCCGGGCGTCTCCTTGCCGGCGTCCACCCCGTTCGAGCCGCCGCCCTCCAGCTGGAGCCGCAGCAGCGACGCCTGCTCGCGCAGCTGGCAGTTCTTGGTGTAGAGCTCGACGAAGACCGAGACCTTGGCGCGCAGCACCCAGGGGTCGAACGGCTTCGAAATGTAGTCCACCGCGCCGGCCGCGTAGCCGCGGAAGGTGTGGTGCGGACCGTGGTTGATCGCGGTCAGGAAGATGATCGGGATGTCCCGGGTCCGTTCCCGCCGCTTGATGTGCGCGGCCGTCTCGAAACCGTCCATGCCCGGCATCTGGACATCCAGCAGGATGACCGCGAAATCGTCCGTCAGCAGCGCCTTGAGCGCTTCCTCTCCCGACGACGCCCTGACCAGTGTCTGATCGAGCGCGGAGAGGATGGCCTCCAGCGCCAGCAGATTCTCCGGCCTGTCGTCGACCAGGAGGATCTTGGCCTTCTGCACCATGCCCTGTCCTCCTCGCCCCGGCATGGGGCCTCCCCGGCTCCTGGCACCGGCCGGTACGCCGGGTCCCGCCCCAGAGGACGGCATCCTTGCGCCGTCCGTCCTTGTGCCGGTCATCGTAGCCCCAGTCCCGAGATCGCCACACCCTGTCACCAAGATGTCACTGTGCACGAAGCAGAAACGGTGTGGGAGAGCAGAAGGTTCCCCGTATCCCGCCCTTCCACACCGTTTCCGCCACACTGAGTCAACAATTGGTATCAGTACGCGCGCTCGGTGGTCATTTCGCGCGCATCCACTGTTCCATCACCGACAGCAGATAATCGGGTTCCACCGGCTTGGTGACGTAGTCGGAAGCACCCGAGTCGATCGCCTTCTCCCGGTCCCCCTGCATCGCCTTCGCCGTCAGCGCGATGATCGGCAGCCCCGCGAACTGCGGCATCCGCCGGATCGCCGAGGTCGTCGCGTACCCGTCCATCTCGGGCATCATGATGTCCATCAGTACGACCGTCACATCATCGTGCTGCTCCAGGACTTCGATGCCCTCCCGCCCGTTCTCCGCGTACAGCACGGCCAGTCCGTGCTGTTCCAGCACGCTGGTCAGCGCGAAGACGTTGCGCACGTCGTCGTCGACGATGAGCACCTTCTCGCCGTGGAAGTCGTACGTCCGGGGCACCGGCGGCAGTTCCTCGAGCTCACCGCCCCAACCGCCCCCGGCGCCGTGCGTGTCGGGCTGCCCGGGCGCCGCCGTACGCGGCTCCAGGTCGCTCAGCGGCTTGCGCCGCCGCCGGAACAGCGCGGCCGGCCCGCCCTGCCCCTGCCCGGCCCGGTCCGCCTCGGCCGGCGGCAGCGCCGCAGTGCGCTCCCCCGGCCCGACCGCCGCTACGGGGCCGGCCGCCGCCGGAGCCGCCGGCCGGGCCTCCTCGGCCGGCCTGCGGTACTCGCCGCGCGCGCCGCCCGGCGTCGGCGGGGCGTACCCCTGCGGCGGCAGCTCGCTCGGGTGCAGCGGCAGGTACAGCGTGAAGGTGGAGCCCCGGCCGGGCTCGCTGGCCGCGTGGATCTCCCCGCCGAGCAGCCGGGCGATCTCACGGCTGATGGACAGGCCGAGACCGGTACCGCCGTACTTCCTGCTCGTGGTCCCGTCGGCCTGCTTGAACGCCTCGAAGATCACCAGCATCTTGCTCGCCGCGATCCCGATCCCGGTGTCCGTCACCGAGAAAGCGATCAGGTCCGCGTCGGCGTCCCGCAGCGAACCCGCCTCCAGCAGCTGCTCCCGGATCGCGGCGGGCACGTCGGCCCCGGCCGGGCGGATCACCAGCTCCACGGCGCCGCCGTCGGTGAACTTCACCGCGTTCGACAGCAGGTTGCGCAGCACCTGCAACAGCCGCTGCTCGTCGGTGTGCAGGGTGGCCGGGAGCTCCGGGGAGACGCGGACCGAGAAGTCCAGGCCCTTCTCCGCCGTCAGCGGCCGGAAGGTGGCCTCCACGTAGTCCACCAGCTGCACCAGCGCGATCCGCGTCGGCGAGACGTCCATCTTGCCCGCCTCGACCTTCGACAGGTCGAGGATGTCGTTGATCAGCTGGAGCAGGTCGGAGCCCGCCCCGTGGATCGTCTCGGCGAACTCCACCTGCTTCGGCGACAGGTTGCCGTCCGCGTTGTCCGCCAGCAGCTTGGCCAGGATCAGCAGCGAGTTGAGCGGGGTGCGCAGCTCGTGCGACATGTTCGCCAGGAACTCGGACTTGTACCGCATCGACACCGCGAGCTGCTCGGCGCGCTCCTCCAGGACCTGCCGGGCCTCCTCGATCTCGGTGTTCTTGACCTCGATGTCCCGGTTCTGGCGGGCCAGCAGCTCCGCCTTCTCCTCCAGCTCCGCGTTGGCTGCCTGCAGCGCCTTCTGCCGGTTCTCCAGTTCGTCGGAGCGCTCGCGCAGCTGCTCGGTCATCTCCTGCGACTGCTTGAGCAGCATCTCCGTCTTGGAGTTGACGCTGATGGTGTTGACGCTCGTACCGATCATCTCGGCGATCTGGCTGAGGAAGTCCTTCTGGATCTGCGTGAAGGGGGTGAAGGAGGCGAGCTCGATGACCCCGAGCACGGTCCCCTCGAACAGCACCGGCAGCACGATCACGTGCGCCGGGGGCGCCTCGCCGAGCCCGGAGGAGATCTTGAGGTATCCGGGCGGGGTGTTCTCCACCAGGATGGTGCGCTTCTCCTCGGCGACCGTCCCGATCAGTCCCTCGCCGGGGCGGAAGGAGATCGGCATCTGGCCGCCCGCGTACGCGTAACTGCCGCGCATCCGCAGCTCGTACGAACCGTCCGCGCCGCCGTCCGTGCCGATCTCGGTGCTGCCGCCGGCCGGCAGGGCCAGGAAGAAGGCGCCGTGCTGCGCCGAGACCACCGGGGTCAGCTCGCTCATGATCAGCGAGGCCACGTCGTCCAGCTCCCGCCGGCCCTGCATGAGTGCCGAGATCCGGGCCAGGTTGCCCTTCAGCCAGTCCTGTTCCTTGTTGGCCAAAGTGGTGTCGCGCAGGTTGGCGATCATCGTGTTGATGTTGTCCTGGAGGACCTGGATCTCGCCCGCCGCGTCCACGTCGATCTTGAGGTTCAGATCGCCGCGGGTCACCGCGGTGGCCACCGCCGCGATCGCGCGCACCTGCCGGGTCAGGTTCCCGGCCATCTCGTTCACGGACTCGGTCAGGTCCCGCCAGGTGCCGTCGACGTCGCGCACCCGTGCCTGGCCGCCGAGGATGCCCTCCGTGCCCACCTCACGGGCGACGCGGGTCACCTGGTCGGCGAACGAGGACAGCTGGTCGACCATCGTGTTGATGGTCGTCTTGAGCTCCAGGATCTCGCCGCGCGCATCGATGTCGATCTTCTTGGTCATGTCGCCCTTGGCGATGGCGGTCGTGACCATGGCGATCTGCCGCACCTGGCCGGTGAGGTTGGAGGCCATGAAGTTCACCGAGTCGGTGAGGTCCTTCCACGTCCCGGACACGCCCGGCACGTGCGCCTGACCGCCGAGCCGGCCTTCCGTACCCACCTCGCGGGCCACGCGCGTGACCTCGTCCGCGAACGACGACAGGGTCTTGACCATCGTGTTGACGGTGTCGGCGAGCTGCGCGACCTCGCCGCGCGCCTCGACGGTGACCTTCTTCGTCAGGTCGCCGTTGGCGACCGCCGCCGAGACCTGCGCGATCCCGCGCACCTGGGCCGTCAGGTTCCCGGCCATGGTGTTGACGTTGTCGCTGAGGTCCTTCCAGATGCCGGTCACCCCGCGGACCCGCGCCTGACCGCCGAGGATGCCCTCGGTGCCCACCTCGCGCGCGACCCGCGTCACCTGCTCCGCGAACGACGACAGCTGGTCCACCATCGTGTTCACGGTGGTCACCAGCTCCAGGATCTCGCCCTTGGCGTCGACCGTGATCTTCTTGGAGAGGTCGCCCATCGCGACCGCGGTCGTCACCTCGGCGATGTTGCGCACCTGCGAGGTCAGGTTGTTCGCCATGAAGTTGACGGACTGCGTGAGGTCCTTCCAGGTGCCGGAGACGCCCTTCACCTCGGCCTGACCGCCCAGGATGCCCTCGGTGCCGACCTCACGGGCCACCCGGGTCACCTGCTCGGCGAAGTTCGACAACTGGTCGACCATCGTGTTGAGGGTGTTCTTCAGCTCCAGGATCTCGCCCCGGGCATCGACGTCGATCTTCTGCGACAGGTCACCGCGCGCCACCGCCGTCGCGACCTGCGCGATGTTGCGGACCTGCGAGGTCAGGTTGCCGGCCATGCCGTTGACGGAGTCCGTCAGGTCACGCCACACCCCGGCCACCCCGGGCACCTGCGCCTGGCCGCCGAGGCGGCCCTCGGTACCCACGTCCCGGGCGACGCGGGTCACCTGCTCGGCGAAGGCGGAGAGCTGGTCGACCATCGTGTTGATGGTGTTCTTCAGCTCCAGGATCTCGCCCCGGGCATCGACGTCGATCTTCTGCGACAGGTCACCGCGCGCCACCGCCGTCGTCACCTGGGCGATCTGGCGCACCTGCGAGGTCAGGTTCCCGGCCATGAAATTGACCGAGTCGGTGAGCTCCTTCCAGGTGCCGGACACCCCCTCCACCCGGGCCTGGCCGCCGAGGCGGCCCTCCGTACCCACGTCCCGCGCCATCCGCGTGACCTGGTCCGCGAAGGAGGACAGCTGGTCCACCATCGTGTTCACGGTGTTCTTCAGCTGGAGCATCTCGCCCGAGACGTCCACCGTGACCTTCTGCGACAGGTCGCCGTTGGCCACCGCCGTCGTCACCTGCGCGATGTTGCGCACCTGGCCGGTGAGGTTGCGGAAGGCGGTGTTCACCGAATCGGTGAGGTCCTTCCAGGTACCGGCCGCGCCGGGCACCTGGGCCTGGCCGCCCAGCTCGCCCTCCACGCCGACCTCGCGGGCCACCCGGGTCACCTCGGCGCCGAACGACTGGAGCTGGTCCACCATCGTGTTGACGGTGTTCTTCAGCTCCAGCATCTCGCCGGCCACGTCGACCGTGACCTTCTGCGACAGGTCGCCGTTGGCCACCGCCGTCGTCACCTGCGCGATGTCCCGCACCTGCGTCGTCAGGTTGCGGAAGACCGTGTTCACCGAATCGGTGAGGTCCTTCCACGTCCCCGCGGCACCCGGCACCTGGGCCTGACCGCCCAGCAGCCCCTTGGCGCCGACCTCGCTGGCGACGCGCGTGACCTCGTCCGCGAAGGTCCGCAGGGTCTCCGTCATCTGGTTGATCGTCTCGGCCAGCTGCGCGACCTCGCCGCGCGCGCTGACCCGCACCTTCTGCGACAGGTCACCATTGGCGACGGCCGTCGTGACCTGTGCGATCCCCCGCACCTGGGCCGTCAGGTTGCCCGCCATCGTGTTGACGGAGTCGGTCAGGTCCTTCCACACGCCGGCGACCCCGGGCACCTTCGCCTGGCCGCCCAGCTCACCCTCCGTACCCACCTCACGGGCGACCCGCGTCACCTCGGAGGAGAAGGAGGACAGCTGGTCCACCATCGTGTTCACGGTGTTCTTCAGCTGGAGCATCTCGCCGGCCACGTGGACCGTCACCTTGCGCGAGAGGTCGCCCTTCGCCACCGCCGTCGTGACGAGGGCGATGTCACGCACCTGGGCGGTGAGCCGGTACGCCATCGTGTTGACGGAGTCGGTCAGGTCCTTCCAGGACCCGGACATGCCCCGCACCTGGGCCTGGCCGCCCAGCTTGCCCTCGGTGCCCACCTCCAGCGCCACCCGCGTCACCTCGTCGGTGAACGCCGACAGCTGGTCGACCAGGTTGTTGACCGTCCGCCCGACCTTCAGGAACTCCCCGCGCAGCGGATGTCCCGCCCCGTCGGCCGTCTGCGTCCGCAGGTCCATCCGCTGGTCCAGGTCACCCTCGGCGACCGCCGACAGCACCCGGCCCACCTCGGACACCGGCCGGGCGAGATCGTCCACGAGCTGGTTCGAGGCATCGATCGCGGCCGCCCAGGAACCCTCGCAGGCACCCGTTTCCAGCCGTTCGCTCAGCTTGCCCTCGCGGCCCACCATCCGCCGGACCCGCGACAGCTCCCCCGTCAGGTGGAGATTGCGGTCGGCGACCTCGTTGTAGACGGCGGCGATCTCCGCCATCACGCCCTCGCCGGACACCGTCAGCCGCTTGCGGAAATTCCCGTCCCGCATCGACACCAGGGCCGTGAGCAGACGGTTCAGAGCGGCGGTATCGACCTCCGTCGTCCCGTTCCGCCGGGACCGCCCGCCCTTCGGGCGCGTTCCCGTACGCCGCACCGCTGCGCCAGACTCCACCGTGTCCCTCCCGAAAGGGTCGACCACTGTTCCACCGAAACCCGGCGAGTCAAACGCCCGGCTAGACCATCCTGCCCAGTGTTTCACCCTGGCCGAACCTGGCCATAACACTTCGGCACCATCGCACACCGGCCGCACTCCCCGGGTGGAATCCCCGACGACGGCACCATGCGAACCGCGAAGGTAAGTAACCTGGCACCCGATGTCCAACCGCGTCGAAGGAGACTTGTGATCACGGCACGGGCGGCTGCCAGTTTCGATCCCCAAGGACGCTCGGTCGCAGGTGCCCGCGCGTTCGTCCGCGACACGCTCCAGGGATGGGGCTTCGCGGACATCGTCGACGACGCCGTAGTGCTCACCAGCGAGCTCGTCACCAATGCCGTGGTGCACGCCGGAACCAAGGCCGAGGTCCTGTGCCTGCGCACCGAGGACGGCGTACGCGTCGAGGTCGCCGACCGGTACCCGGAGCGCGAGCTCCCGCTCCAGCACCCCCGCGAGCGCCCCTACGCCGACCCCGACCGGGAGAACGGCCGCGGACTGATGCTCTGCGCCGCGCTCGCCACCCGCTGGGGGGTCGAGTACACCGCCACCCACAAACACGTGTGGTTCCGCCTCGACCTCCCGGACCGTCCGGTCGGTACCCGCTCGGCCGGCCCGGTCGTCCCCGACCAGCTGCTCCCCCTCGCCGACAGCCGGGTCCGGGTCGCCGTCGTCCAGATCGACGCCGACGACACCGTCTCCGCCTGGAACGAGGACGCCGAGCACATCTTCGGCCACGCCGCCGACAAGGTCCTCGGCCGCCCCCTCGCCGAACTCGCCGCCTGGCCCCAGACCCCCGGCACCGGAACCGGCATCGCCGAAGCCCTCCGGCTGTCCCGCTGGGAAGGCAGCTACGGCGTCCGCGGCGCCGACGGCCGCGTCATCCCGGTCTACGCCTCGCACCTGCGGGTGCGCGACGCCCACGGCGAGCCGTCCATCGTCTGCCTCCTGGTCCACGACGACGAGCGGGCCCTCCTGCAGACCCCCGTACGCATCCCCTCCGGCGACCCCGGCCAGCTCACCGAAGCCCGCCCCGTGGACCCCTTCGAGGTGTTCATCGGCTCCCCCGCCCCCGACGACCTCGACGGACTGCTCCAGCGCACCGTCGAGCGGGCCCGCGACATGCTCGACGCCGACGCCGCCTTCCTGCTGCTCGCCACCGACGACGAGACCGAACTCGAAGTCCGCGCCACCACCGGCCTGCCCTCCACCCGCCAGCGCTTCGCCCGCGTGCCCGTCGAAGCGGGCACGAACCGGTACGGCTCCGCCCGCATGCCCGCCGTCCACGACGACCTCGTCGCCGTTCCCGGAGCCGTCCCGCTCCTGGAGTCCACCGGCATGCGCTCCGTGGTGACCGTCCCCCTCAAGGTGGAGGGCCGCCTCACCGGCTCCCTCGGCGTCTCCTCCGAGAACCCGGGCCGCTACTCGAACGAGGACGCCCTGCGGCTGCAGTTCGCCGCGGACCGGATCGCGCTCGCCGTGGAGTCCGCCCGCCTCGGCGAGCTGGAACGCCTGCGCCGCGGCTCCCTGTCCTTCCTCGTCGAGGCCTCCGACCTGCTCGCCGGCACCCTCGACCGGGACCAGACGCTGGCCCTGATGGCGCAGATGACCGTCCCCACCCTGGCCACCTGGTGCGCCGTCTACACCATCGCCGACCAGACCTCCGACCCGTACCTCTCCTACGTACTGCACGAGGACGAGGAACGCATCGACGGGCTCAAGGACCTGCTTTCCCGGGTCAGCCCGCCCGAACCCCTGCGCGAGGCCGGCGCCCGCCCCTGGCCGGAATCCGCCCGCGCCGTCGGCGGCGAGACCGTCGTCCTCCCCCTCCTGGCACGCAACCGCGTCATCGGCATGCTCACGCTCGGCAAACCGTCCGAGGAGCACTTCCGCCAGGAGATCCTCGAACTCGCCGACGACCTCTCCCGCCGAGCCGCCCTGGCCCTGGACAACGCGCGCCTCTATTCCGAGCGCACCGCCATCAGCCGCTCCCTCCAGCGCAGCCTCCTGCCGCCCGGCTCCCCCGCCATCCCCGGCATGGAGGTCGAGGTCATCTACCGGGCGGCCGGCGAGGGCAACGAGGTGGGCGGCGACTTCTACGACGTCTTCCCCATCCGCCCCGGCGTCTACGGCTTCGCCATCGGCGACGTCTGCGGTACGGGCCCCGAGGCGGCAGCCGTCACGGGCCTCGCCCGGCACGCCCTGCGCCTGCTCGCCCGGGAAGGCCTCGGCGGCCCGGCGGTGCTGGAGCGGCTCAACGCCGCGATCCTCGACGAGGGCGCCCGCAGCCGCTTCCTCACCCTCCTGTACGGCGAGCTCCACCCCCAGGCGGACGGCAGCGCCCTGATGAAGGTCGTCTGCGCCGGCCACCCGCTCCCGCTACGGCTGCGCCCGGACGGCGAGGTCATCCCCGCCGCGGAACCCCAGCCGCTGCTCGGCGTCATGGACGACCTGGAACTGTACGAGCAGACCCTCACCCTGGACCCGGGCGACGTCCTGCTCTGCGTCACGGACGGCGTGACCGAACGCCGCGAGGGCGCACGCATGCTGGGCGACGACGGCCTCGCCGAGGTCCTCACCACGTGTACGGGCCTCACGGCCGGCGCGGTCGCCGCCCGTATCCTGCGCGCGGTGGAACGCTTCGCGGCGGAACCCGCCTCGGACGACATGGCCATCCTCGCCTTCCGCGTCCCCCAGCAGCGAGCGGGAGAACACCCCGCACCCCGGCCGTCCACCACCGGGTGAGCCCGCCCGCCGCGGGACGGTCTCGTCCCGCGGCGGATCCCACGGGAGAGGCCGGTACGGAAAAGCCTGGGGAACGCAAAAAGGCCCCCGCCAAATGGCGGGGGCCTTCTCTGTTGAGCCCTTTAACGGAATCGAACCGTTGACCTTCTCCTTACCATGGAGACGCTCTACCGACTGAGCTAAAAGGGCGGGTTGTTCGGCGGCGTCCTACTCTCCCACAGGGTCCCCCCTGCAGTACCATCGGCGCTGAAAGGCTTAGCTTCCGGGTTCGGAATGTAACCGGGCGT
>NZ_JBSGYT010000019.1:0-126358 GCF_053610645.1 Streptomyces sp. NPDC054883
CCTCCAGACGGCCCGGGAAGCCCTCTTCGCCGTCCGGGCTCACCCGGGACAGCCGGACGCCGTGTTCGAGCGCCTGAGCCTCCCACACGCGCTTGTCGAAGCCGCGCTCGCCGCCGTGCAGGGAGTTGGGCCCGTTGTTCGCCGCGAGCCGGTACTCCTTGCCGTCCAGCTCGAAGCGGGCGCCCGCGATCCGGTTCGCGTAACGGCCGATGGTCGCGCCGAAGCACTCCGCCTCGCCGGGCCGGTCCGTCACGCTCACGCCGCCCCGCACGGTGTCGGCCCGCTGCCCGTCCCGGTCCGGGCGCACAGCGCCCGGACCGGGCGCGAGGCCGCACCCCCCGGCCGTGACGGCACTGCCTCCGGGCCCTCACGTGCTGACCCGCGCACTGCCCCGGTGAGTGCGGACGTCGGGGGCCGGGCGGACGTTACGCCGCGTGGCGGCCCGGCCGGGTTCGTGCCGGTGCTGGACGAGCGGCCCTTGTGATCCCCGACGCGACCGGCGACAAGCGCCTCGACACCATGCACCACGTGCCGCAGACCGGACGCGTCGGCCTGCTCTTCCTCATCCCCGGCCGCCCGACGACACCGCGCGTCAATGGCCGCGCGTGCGTCCCCGCGCGCCCGGAGCTGCTCGCCCGACTCGCTCCCGTCGGCAAACCGCCGGTGACGGCGCTGGTGGTGCACGTCGAGCAGGTCCGTCCGCACTGCCCGAAGGCGCTGATGCGCGCCGGCGCCCGGCGAACGGGAGTCACTGCGCCTGCGTTACGAGTGAATTCGGACGTTTACCGCCCGCTCTGCGCCGATCGACGGGGCTTGACCCGGTCTAGGAGCCGCGGGGCCGCGGCCGCGTTCCACTCGGCCGGGCGACGCCAGGTCATGCCCGAACCGAAGCCCGGTCCTGCGGTAGGTGTTCCCAGGAGATCCCGGTGTGCCGGACGGACAGGATGCCTGGAACACCAGCCGGTCCGGATGCCGCTTGCGTGCGGGACGCCGGGTCCGGCGCCCGACGCGACGCGCCCGTGCGGGATGCGCGTAGGGCTCGCGGCGGATCGCCGGGGCTCCGCCGGTGAGGGCGGTGCACGCGTCGGCCGTGGCTTCGTCGCTCCGATCCGGGGCGGGACGGGGTGGGACGGGCGGCGGCCCGCACCCCGCTCGGCGTCAGAACCCCTGGGCCAGGCGGTGGTACGCCTGGTTCCAGCGGATCTCCTTGGCGAACTGACGGATCGTGGTGTCCGCGTCGATGAGCAGCAGCTCGGTGCCGAGGATGTCCCCGAGGTCGGCCAGCTCTTCGGTCCCGAGCGCGCCGGACAGCACGGTGTGGTGGGGCGCGCCGGCCGTCAGCCATGCCTCGGTCGAGGTGCGCAGGTTCGGCCGCGGCTGCCAGACCGCACGCGCGACCGGGAGGCGGGGCAGCGGTTCGAGGGGCTCGACCACGTCGATCTCGTTGACGACCATCCGGAACCGGTCGCCCATGTCGGCCAGTCCGACCACGACGGCGGGGCCGGTCCGGGCGTCGAAGACGAGGCGGACGGGGTCCTCTCGTCCGCCGATGCCCAGCGGATGGACCTCGCAGGACGGTACGTCCGACGCGATGGTCGGGCAGACCTCCAGCATGTGCGCGCCGAGGATCAGTTCCCGCCCCGGCTCCAGGTGGTAGGTGTAGTCCTCCATGAACGAGGTGCCTCCCGGCAGCCCGGCGGACATCGCCTTCAGCGTCCGCAGCAGGGCGGAGGTCTTCCAGTCGCCCTCGCCGCCGAACCCGTAGCCGTCGGCCATCAGCCGCTGCACCGCCAGGCCCGGCAGCTGGCGGAGCCCGCCGAGATCCTCGAAGTTGGTGGTGAAGGCGTGGAAGCCGCCGCCCGCCAGGAAGCCGCGCAGGCCCAGCTCGATACGGGCGGCGTAACGCAGTGCGTCGTGCCGGTCCCCGTCCGCGCGGAGCTCGGGCGCGAGACGGTAGGTGCCCTCGTACTCCTCGACCAGTTCGGTGACGTCCGCGTCGGTGGCCGCGTCGACCGCCTCGGCCAGGTCGTTGACGCCGTAGGTGTTGACCGAGACGCCGAAGCGGAGCTGGGCCTCGACCTTGTCGCCCTCGGTCACGGCGACATCGCGCATGTTGTCGCCGAACCGCGCCAGTTTGAGGCCGCGCAGCTCGGCGCAGCCGACGGCGGCCCGGGCCCAGGAGATGATCCGGGCGGCGACCGAGGGATCGCCGACGTGCCCGGCGACGGTTTTGCGTGCGACGCCGAGGCGCGACTGGATGTACCCGAACTCGCGGTCACCGTGGGCCGCTTGGTTCAGGTTCATGAAGTCCATGTCGATCGATGCCCAGGGCAGTGCGGCATTGGCCTGGGTGTGCAGGTGGAGCAGCGGCTTGCGCAGTGCGTCCAGGCCCGAGATCCACATCTTCGCCGGGGAGAAGGTGTGCATCCATGTGATCAGGCCGATGCAGGCGTCGTCGGCATTGGCGTCCAGGCAGACCCGCCGGATCACGCCGGCGTCGGTGAGCACCGGTTTCCAGACGATGTCCACCGGCATGCCGCAGGAGCCGCCGAGTGCGTCGGCGATGCGGCGGGACTGCTCGGCGACCTGACGCAGGGTGTCGTCACCGTAGAGCGCTTGGCTGCCGGTCAGGAACCAGACCTCGCGGCCCTCGATTGCCTTCAGTGCCTTCATGGGGGGCGGGTGTCTCCTTAGCGGACAGCGGGCCGCTGGCCGTACACGGTCCGGTAGCGGTGGTTGAGGCGGTCGATGTCGTCCTGCGCTATCGACAGGGGTTCGCCGAGCTGGCGGGAGATGTGGACGGTGCGGGCGACGTCCTCGCACATCACTGCGGCTTTGACGGCGGCCTCGGCGTCCTTGCCGATGGTGAAGACGCCATGGCTCTTCATCAGGACGGCGGGTGAGCGGTGGCCCCGGAGGGTCCCGACGATGCCCCGGCCGATGGAGTCGTCGCCGATCAGCGCGAAGGGGCCGACGGGGATCGCGGCGCCGAACTCGTCCGCCATGGCGGTCAGTACGCAGGGCACGGCCTCACCGCGCGCGGCCCAGGCGCTCGCGTACGTCGAATGGGTGTGGACCACTCCGCCGACCTCGGGCATGTGGCGGTAGACGTAGGCGTGCGCGGCGGTGTCCGAGGACGGGGAGTGGTCACCCTCGACCACCCTGCCGTCCAGGTCGCAGACGATCATGTTCCGGGGCGTCAGTTCGTCGTACGGGACGCCGCTCGGCTTGATGACCAGCAGGTCTTCGCCGGGGACGCGGGCGGAGACGTTGCCGGCCGTCCATACGACGAGGCCGTAGCGGACCAGCTCCTGGTGCAGTTCGCTGACCTGGCGGCGCAGCAGGTCGATCGGAGGGTTCATGGTCAGACCTCGCTCTTGTGGTCGGCGGCGGACGCAGCGGCCTCCGGATCGGCGGTCAGCGCCGCGTTGCGGAGGGCACGGAGGCGGTGGAGGAGCTTGTCGGGCCCGGTGCCGAAGTGGTCGTACAGGGCGCGGTACTCGGCGTAGAGGCGGTCGTACGCGTCGGCCCGCGCGGTATCGGGCTGGTAGGCGCCACGCCGGACCCGGCCCATGGCCGCGGCCGCGGAGCGTACGTCCGGGTGGGCGCCGGCGGCGACGGCGGCGTGGATCGCGGAGCCGAGGGCCGGGCCCTGGGCGGACTCGGCGAGGGAGACGGCGCGGCGCAGTACGTCGGCGTAGATCTGCATGAGCAGCGGGTTCTTCTTCAGTCCACCGGTCACCACGAACTCGGTGACGGGGACGCCGCCCTGCTCAAGGGCGTCGACGATGGTACGGGTACCGAAGGCGGTGGCCTCCAGCAGCGCACGGTAGATCTCCTCGGGGCGGGTGGCGAGCGTCAGGCCGACGATGACACCGGAGAGGTGGTGGTCGGCCAGGGTGGAGCGGTTGCCGTTCATCCAGTCGAGGGCGACCAGGCCGTGGCCGCCGACCGGCTGGCCGGCGATCTTGCGGGAGAGCAGCTGGTGCAGGTCCTCGCCGGCGGCTTCGGCCTCGGCCAGGTAGTTTGCGGGCACGCCCTGGCGCAGCCACCAGGCGAAGATGTCACCGACCGCGCTCTGCCCGGCCTCGTAGCCGTAGGCGCCGTCGATGATGCCGCCGTCGACGACTCCGCAGATGCCGGGGACCTCGGCGAGCACGGCACCGTTGACGACGTGGCAGGTGGAGGTGCCCATGATGGCGAGGAGCTGCCCGTTCCCGACGGCCTGGGCGGCGGGGGCGGCGACATGGGCGTCGACGTTGCCGGCGGCGACCGCGATGCCCTCGGGCAGCCCGGTCCAGGCGGCGGCCTCGGCGGTGAGGGAGCCGGCCCGGGAGCCCGGCGGGGAGAGCGGGTGCTCGAGGCGGGTGCGCGCGAAGTCGGCGAAGCCGGGGTGCAGGGCGGCGAGGTAGTCCTCGGTCGGGTAGCGGCCGTCCTGGTGGATTCCCTTGTACCCCGCCGTGCAGGTGTTGCGGCTCTCGACGCCCGTCAGCTGCCAGACGATCCAGTCCGCGGCCTCGATCCAGCGCTCGGTGGCGGCGTAGGTCTGCGGGTCCTCTTCCAGAAGCTGGAGCGCCTTGGCGTACTGCCATTCGGCGGAGATCCTGCCGCCGTAACGGGAGATCCACTTCTCGGCGCGCAGGTGGGCGAGGTGGTTGATCCGGTCTGCCTGGCTCTGGGCGGCGTGGTGCTTCCAGAGCTTGGGCCAGGCGTGCGGGCGCACGCCCAGCGCGGTCTCGGCGAGGGGGGTGCCGTCGGCCCGCACGGGCAGGACGGTGCAGGCGGTGAAGTCGGTGGCGATGCCGATGACGGTAGCCGGGTCTATGCCGCTCGCGGCCACCGCGGCGGGGACGGCGGTGCGCAGCACCTCGCGCCAGTCCTCGGGATGCTGCAGGGCCCAGTCCGGCGGCAGGGGCCGCCCCGTGGTGGGGAGTTGGTGTTCGATGACGCCGTGGGGATAGGCGTGGACGGCGGAACCGACCTCTTCACCGTCGCGTACGCGGACCACCACGGCCCGGCCGGAGAGCGTGCCGAAGTCGACACCCACGACATGGCTCTCCGCGGTCTGGGTGGGTGGGGTCACGGTCACTTCACATCCTTCGTACGGAGCGCCGGGAGGGCGGAGGGGCACCGGCCGGCCCGACCCGTCCGGCGATTGTTAGCGTTAACATTCGACGTGTCAAGGGAGGCTGCGAGCCGGCGGTCTCGGCCCGCGCGACGGTGAGCCCCGTCAGCCGGCCCTCCGCTCGCTCCGCCGGGCGCGCACATGTCACCGCCCGGCCCCGGCCGGGTGTGGTGAACAGCCGCGAAGGCGATCACCAGCACCACCACATCGATCAGCGCGCCCGGCGGGACGAACAGGCCCCGGGCAGCGGGATCCGGGTCTGGGCGCAGGCCGTACCGGCCGGGCCGGCGCGGGAGTTCGAGTCGGTGCCGATCGGGTGGCAGAGGCCACGGGCCGGGAACAAGAGGGCCGTCTGCCGCTGCACGGCGTCGGGCCGGCCCTCCCCGCAGCTGAGCCCGGACCGTCCTCGGCGGACTGCTGACTAACTGCGTGCCACTGGGCCCGCGCTGCGGCGCAACACCATCTCCGGGGAGATCAGTACGTGGCTGCGGGCATGACCGACCCCTGTCAGCTCTTCCACCAGCAGTTCGAGGGCCCGGCGTCCCAGCTCGCCGAAGTCCTGGCGCACGGTGGTCAGCGGCGGGGCGAAGTACGCGGCTTCCGGGATGTCGTCGAACCCGACCACGCTGATGTCGCGCGGAATCGCGCGGCCCGCCTCGTGGAACGCCCGGAGGAGACCGAGGGCCATGTGGTCGTTGGCGCAGAAGACCGCTGTGACGAGGGGATCCTCGGCGATCCGCAGGCCGGCCTCGTACCCGGACCTCGCGCTCCAGTCGCCGCTCTGCACCTGCGGCACCTCGGCGCCGCAGGTCTCCAGGGCCGTTCGCCAGCCGTCCTGCCGGGCCGTGGTCTCCAGCCAGCCGGACGGGCCGGCGACGTGGTGGACCGTCGCGTGCCCGAGGTCGAGCAGGTGCCGGGTGGCGGCCAGCGCGCCGGACTCGTTGTCCACGGCGACCATCGGCACCCGGGACCGACTGCCCGACCCGACCGCGACCACCGGCACCGCGCTGGACAGCTTCGCCACCGCGCTCACCGCCGAGGTCTGCGGGGCGATGACGACGATGCCCTCCACGCCCTGGTCGCGGAGCCGGTCCACCGCCTCCTGTACGGATCGGCTGTCCAGCGAACGCAGGCTCGCGACGCTGACGAAGTAGCCGGCACTGCGCGCGGCCTGTTCGATCCCGTCCAGCATCGACGCGGGCCCGTAGAGCGCGCTGCCGAAACTGACCACCCCGAGGGTCTGGGAGCGGCGGGTGACCAGCGCGCGAGCTGCCGAGTTGGGGCGGTAGTCCAGCTCACGGATGGCGGCGAGCACCCGGTCCCGGGTGTCGGGCCGGACGTGCGGTGCGCCGTTCAAGACCCGCGATACGGTCTGGTGGGACACACCGGCGACCCGCGCCACATCCGCCATCACGGGCTGGCGGGACTCCGGCTCAGTGCTCGCAGTTCCCACTCAAGGCCCCCTCGTCGGTCATACGGTGCGGATCGGCTGTCGGTCGGTGCCCGTGCGGGACGGCGATCGGCGTGCGGGACGGCGATCGGCGTGCGGGCCGTTCTGGGGATCCCGGCCGGTCACCCGGGCTGCGCGGACACTACGACTGTCTCATGAGTGCTCACGAGAGTGTATTTGTTCGCGATCACATGGCAATCCGGCCAAGGAACCGACTCGACCGGGGCACGCTGGTCTCCCTGGGCTTCGACGCGAACCCCGGCATGCTGACCGGCACCTCCCGCACCGGCTGGGGGCGGCGCGGCCGGGCGCCGACTTGGTGCAACCAGGCCGGCGCCGGGCTGGGCGAGAGGCCGCGGGCCGCGCCGGCGGCGGGCGTCGACGCGTGCGTGTGCCTGTGGTTTCCGGCCAGTGCCAGGAGCCCCTGAAGAGCGCCTGCCCGACGCTGTGACACGGCGCCGGGAGCGCGGACCGACGGGCCCCGCGGCAGTGGCTGAAACACCCCCTTGCCTGCCCCGCTTGGCGAGCGCGGCTGTTTGACGAACGCCTGACCGAGTAGGCGTACCTCTGTGCGTCCGCCGACGACGCCGTTGCGCCACGCGGCGTCCCCCCTCGACCCGAGGAGCACCATGACCCCGATCCTCTTCGTCTATGCCAAGGGCGGCCCTCCTCTGGAGTACGCGGTCCCGCGCATGGCCGCCCACGCCGAGGTGCACGTCCTGGCGCTCGCACCCTTGCCCCGGACCACCGAGTCGGTGTGGCTGCCCGCGTGCGCGTCGATCGCCACGGCCCCGCCGGGCGAGGGGGTGGAACCGGTCGATCTGATCTGTTCCCACGCCCGCCGCGTCGGCGCCGCGGCGGTGCTGACCCTGTCGGAGTACGCGGTGGTGGCCGTCGCCCACGCGAGTTTGCGGCTCGGTCTGCGCGGCACCGGCGAGCGGGTCGTGGGGGCGCGGGACAAGCGTCTGATGCGCCGGATCTGGCGTGACGCCGGGGTGCCCGTGCCGGGGTTCACGGAGGTCCGTGCCCCGCAGGACATCACGGCCGCTTTCCAGACCCTGAGGCCGCCGCTCCTCCTGAAGGCCGCCTGGGGCGCGGGTTCCACGGCCCATCTCACCGTGTGGGACGAGCAGCAGGCCGAGGAGGCCTGGAAGACCGGGCGCTCCGTCATGGAGGCCTCCTCCGCCCAGGGTTACGCGGAGCTGCACGCCGCGGACGACGGCGTCAGCGATTTCCTGCTGGAGGAGATCGTGACCGGAAGGGCCTCCGACTGGTTCGACGGGGCCGGTTGGGGCGACTACGTCAGCGTGGAGGGGATCGTCGCCGACGGCCGTTACCACCCGTTGTGCATCACCGGGCGGATGCCGACCGTCGCGCCGTTCACCGAGCGGGGGAGCGTGGCCCCGGCCGCCCTCCCGAACGCGTTGCAGCGCCGGATCGAGGAGGTGTCGCGCGCCGCCGTCGACGCGCTCGGGCTCGACACCTGCGCCACCCACACCGAGATCAAACTCGGTGCGGGGGGCGCCATGTGGTTGATCGAGACCGCGGCCCGCTTCGGTGGGGTGATGACCACCCGGCAGGTGGAGACCGTCTTCGGGCTCGACATGATCGGCATGCTGGTGCGCCAGTTGCTCGGCCGGGACGTCGGCTACCCGGAGCGGATGCTGACCGAGGGCGAGGGCGCCGCCGGATCGCTCGTGGTCCTCGCCGTCGACCCGGAGGGCCGGCCCTGGACCGAGCTCCCGGCCTGGGACTTCGACGCGGTCGACTGGCCCGCCCTGGTCGCGCCGGGATCCCGCGTGGAGCTGGTGCGCGAACACAGTCTCGCGCCGGGCAGCCCGGTCCCGCCGTACGAGGAGGCGGGCGGGGCCAATTCCATGGCCGCGCTGTGCTTCCTCACCGCCGAGTCCGGGCCGGCGCTGCTGGCCGACTGCGGCCGCATCCTCACGGCCCTGCCGAACGTCCTCACCGCCCCGCCCCGTCACCCCGACGGCCGCCCCACCGAGCCCTCCGCCCTGTCCGCCGACCGCTCGACGCCCGGGAGCACCGCATGACGAACGCCGGCACCGTCCCGCCCGCGCCGTCCCACCGGGGCGCCGCCGTGGACACCCTGCTCACGCTCCCCCTGTTCGAGCAGCTGGCCGGCGTGCTGGGCGGGCACCCGTACGTGAAGGTCGTCGTGGACCGGGACCAGGGACTCTGGCACGTCCTCGACAGCGCCGTGCACTCCTTCCACGTCAACTACATAGCCACGGAGATACAGGGGCTGACCCTCGAGCAGCTCGACGCCGGACTCGACCGCTTCAACCACGACGTCTACCAGGACCCCGCGCGGCGCTTCCTGCTCGGCGTCCTCTCGCTGCACTCCCGGGGCGGCACCGAGCAGGACGAGCCGTTCATGGTCCTGGAGACCACCGAGGCCGACACCATGGGCGCGGACCTGCTGATCGAGTTCCACGCCTTCGTACGGGCCCACCTCGATCCCGCCCTGGAGCTGCTGGTGAAGCCGGCGAACCACGGCCAGGAGAACGCCCTCGCGGCGGTGCCGGAGACCGTGCTGCCCCGTGCCCGGGCCCACGCGCTCTCGGCTACCGCACCCTTCGTGCCGTTGACGCTCGCCTCGGCCACCGGCCGGCTCCGCGCCTTCGCCTCGGGCGAGGAGTACCTGGCCGCCCGCGCGGACCTGACCTGGTACGACATCGTCGCCATGCCGGTGGTCCCCGACGACATCCCGCGGCTCGCGGGTCTGGTCAACGCCCTGCCCACCACACCGCTGTCGCACACGAACATGCTGGCAGCCGGCTGGGGGATCCCCAACGCCATCGTCCGCGGAGTCCTCGACACGATCGCCGACGAGAAACTGGACGGTGCCTGGGTCCGTTACGAAGTCACCGCCGACGGATTCGTCCTGGAGCGCGCCGAGGAGCCCCCGGACCTCGCCGAACCGACGTGGCACACACAGCGGGTCCGCCTCGACGCGCCGCACGTGACGGACGTGCCGCTCGTGCCGCTGTCCGCGTTACGCGCCGCCGACCGGAACCGCTACGGCACCAAAGCGGCCAACCTCGGGGAACTGCACCACGTACTGCGCCACGGATCGGGGCGGCTGACCGGCTACTACTCCGTGCCCCGGCCGCCCCGGGCCGACCTGCTCGGCCACCTGGCAGCCCGGCTGGGGATGCCCGAGGACGGCGATCTCGCCCAGTGCGCGGGCGAGTTCCTGACCCGGTACGTCCAGGCGCCGGCGGGCATCGCCGTTCCGTTCTCCGTCCAGCAGCGTTTCCTGGACTCCTCACCGGCCGTGCAGCAGAGCATCGGCAAACTGAAGATGGCACTGGAGCTGAACTCCATGGACGCCGTCGACACGGTCTGCCTCCAGTTGCAGCACTTGGTGCGCACCCTGCCGGTTCCCGAGGACCTGGTGCAGGCCCTGGACACGCAGGTGGTCGAGCACCTGGCGGGCACGGGCCGTTTCGCCGTGCGGTCCTCCTCGAACGCCGAGGACCTGCCGGGCTTCTCCGCGGCCGGGATCTACGAGTCCCACACCAAGGTCACCGACCTGCCGGGGCTGCTCGACGCCATCCGCCAGGTATGGGCCTCGTTGCTTTCCCCGCGCAGCGTGCGGCTGCGCCATCAGGCCGGCATCTCCCTGGACGACACCTACATGGGGGTGATCGTCCAGCGCTACGAGCCGTCCCCGCTCGGCGGGGTCATGGTCACCTGCAATCCGACCAACCGGGCCGACTTCCGCAACGTATACCTCAACTGCGCGCACGGGTCCACGGCCGATGTCGTCGACGGCCGGACGATGCCCCTGCAGTACCTGTACAACACGGTCGAGGGCGGTGGCCGCACGATCTCGCTGGGCGCGGCCACCGAGGACCTGGCGCAGGAGACGCGGGCCCACTTGGGCAGGCTGGCGCTGGCGGGCCGCCTGCTCCAGTCCCACTTCGCCACGGACTACACCTTCGCCGGGCCGCTGGACGTCGAATGGCTGCTCGGGCCGGGGGGCGCGCTCCACATCCTGCAACTGCGCCCGTACAGCGCCTGACCGTCCGTACTTCGCCGCGTACCGCCCACCGAAGGCAGACCCATGCCCATCTCCTTGCGTGCACGCGTGAAACGGCGCGTCCGCCCGCCCGCCGCGGTGCACCGCGTGATCCGGCTGAACAACGGGTTCCAGCTGTTGTTCAACCTGTTGTGGTGGATGCCGGTCTTCTACCAGTACCAGAAGCAGGCGGGCCTGTCGGACAGCCAGATCTTCGGCATCCAGAGCGTCTACTACGTGGCGTTCTGCCTGCTGGAGATACCCACCGGCTTCATCGCCGACCGCATCGGCCAGCGCCGCTGCATGCAACTCGGGGCGGCCGCGATGACCGCGGCGAACCTCCTCCCGGTCGCCTCGCCCTCCTTCGCGGGCTTCATGGCGCACTTCCTCGCCATCGCCGCCGCCCGCTCGCTGGTGTCCGGGGCCTCCAGCGCCTACCTGTACGAGTACCTGCACGAACACGGGGCGGACGCCCACTACGTACAGGCCGAGGGCACCGCCCGGGCACTCGGCCTCTGGGCGAAGATCGTGTGCTGGCCGCTGGTCGGTGTTCTGATGAACATCCGACACGAGGCCCCATACGTGCTGACCGCGCTCTCCGCGCTCGGTTCGCTGGCCTGCGCCGTGGCCCTCCCGGCGATCGCGGCGCCCCGCGAAGGCGCCCACCCGCCCGCGGAGCGCGTCGGGCTCCTGGACTCGGCGCGCCGGGCCGTGAAGGTACTCGCAACGTCCCGGTCCCTCGGGCCGTTGATGGTGCAGGGCGTGGCCGTGTTCACGCTCGCCCGTATCTGCCAGGTCAACCTCTTCCAACCGCTGCTCCTCGAAAAACACCTCCCCGTCGCCGACCACGGTGCGGTGCTGTCGGCGATGACGGTCGCCGAGGCCGTCGGATCGGCCAGAACCGGCTGGTTGCGCAGCAGGCTGTCCGACACCACCGCGGTGACCGTTCTCAGCGTGGTCATGGCGCTCACGCTCGCGGGCACCACACTGTCGGGAGGCCCCGGCACGATCCTGTGGCTGTGCGTGTTCGCCGCCGCGGCGGGCCTGGCGTACCCGGTGCAACGCAACCTGATCAACTCGGCCATCCCGCCGACCCCGTACCGGGCGACGCTGCTGTCGGTGGAGTCCATCGTCGACCGCGGCGTGTGCGCGCTGGTGGCGCTGGCCGTCGGCGCCTACCTGGCGGCGGACCGCCTCGACGCGCTCCTCGTGCACGCGGCGGCGGGCACCTGTCTGCTGCTGCTCGTCGTGGGCGCCGTCCTCGCACGGCTGGGCGGGGACGGGGTACGGCCGGACGCCGGCCGGCCCTGACCCGGCGGCACGACCGCGCGGGGGTGTGGCGGCGCCCGCCACGGCGGTTCAGGCGGCCGTGTCCCGGACGGCGGGATGGATGTTGCCCACACCCCTCGGGGGGCAACTGTGGTGACGGGCACCATGTGCCTCTGACCTGGGCATTCCTATGGTGTGGCGACACGGAAACGTCCCCGCAACCAGCCCGGAAGTGGTACTCATGGCCGCCTCTGCCACACCCGCCCCAACCGCCGGAAACATCAGACGCGTTGTCGCCGCCAGCCTCATCGGGACCACCATCGAGTGGTACGACTTCTTCTTGTACGGCAGCGCCGCCGCCCTGGTGTTCAACAAGCTGTTCTTCCCGACGGCCGACCCGCTGACCGGGACGCTGATCGCCTTCGTCACCTACGCCATCGGCTTCCTGGCCCGCCCGCTCGGCGGGGTGGTCTTCGGGCATTTCGGGGACAAGCTGGGGCGCAAGAAGCTGCTCGTGCTCAGCCTGCTGATGATGGGCGGCGCCACCTTCGCGATGGGGCTGCTGCCGACGTACGCGGGCATAGGCGTCGGCGCGCCGGTGCTGCTGACCGTGCTGCGGCTGGTGCAGGGGTTCGCGCTGGGCGGTGAGTGGGGCGGCGCCGTGCTGATCGTCTCCGAGCACGGCGGCGCGGAGCACCGCGGGTTCTGGGCGTCGTGGCCGCAGTCGGGCGCGCCCGGCGGGAACATGCTCGCCACCGGAGTCCTGGCGCTGCTGGCGTCCGTCCAGTCCGAGGAGGCCTTCCTCGCCTGGGGCTGGCGCGTCCCGTTCCTGCTGTCCGGCGTCCTGGTGGCCGCGGGGCTGTGGATCCGGATCTCCGTCGCGGAGTCCCCCGTCTTCCTCGCCGCGCAGGCGCGGGCGCGGCAGGAGGAGGGGACGGGCACGGAGCAGGCCGGCAAGGCGAAGGCGCCGGTGGTCGAGGTGTTCCGCAGGAGCTGGCGCGAGGTGCTGACGGCCGTCGGTACCCGGTTCGGCGAGAACATCTCGTACTACGTCCTGACCTCCTTCCTGCTCGTCTACGTCACCACCCACCTCGGGTTGCCCAAGAGCACCGCGCTGAACGCCGTGCTGATCGGCTCGGCCCTCCACTTCGTCACCATCCCCGCCTGGGGCGCGCTGTCGGACCGGATCGGCCGGCGTCCGGTGACGCTGATCGGCTCGGTGGGCATGGCCGTCTGGGCGTTCGCCTTCTTCGCGCTCGTCGACTCGCGCTCGTTCACGGTCGTCACGGCGGCGGTCACCGTCGGTCTGCTGCTGCACGGGGCGATGTACGGGCCGCAGGCGGCCTTCATCTCCGAGATGTTCGACACCAGGGTCCGCTACTCCGGTGCCTCGATGGGCTCCCAGCTCGCCTCGATCGTCGCCGGGGCACTGGCTCCGATCATCGCCGTCGAGCTGCTCAAGGACTACGGCTCCGCCCTCCCGGTATCCGTCTACCTCTGCGGTGCGGCCGTGATCACCACCATCACGGTGGCGTGCGCGAAGGAGACCCGCGGCCGCAACCTGGCGGCGGTCGGCCACGGTCGGGCGGTCCCGGGGCAGCGGACCGCGGCCGCCCGGGCGGGGCAGCCGTCCGACGCGGCCTGAGCACGGATCCGCCGTCCGATCGCGGGGACCGGCCTCCCGCGGCGGAGGCCTGCCGGGAGGGGCCGCCGGGAGGACTGTCAGCATGGGCCGCGTGAACGATGCCTCCAGCCCCCGCCCTCCCGACGGCAACCCGGTGGCGGCCGCGCTCCGCACACTGCTCGACCTGCTGGCCGAGGGCGCGCCGGCCGAGCGGTTCGCGGCGGCCGCCGGGGAGGTCCGCACCGGCGGCGCCGCCCCGGCGGACCTCGCCTTCGTCGAGGACGCCACCCGCGTCGCCCTTGACATCAGCCGGACCCTGGGTCAGCACCGGCGCCGGGAGGCGGAGTTGACCGCCCTGTTCGACACGGCCGGCGATCTGGCCGCCCTGCGCGACCTGGACGCCGTACTACGGGCGATCGTCCGGCGGGCGAGGACCCTGCTGGGCACCGACGTCGCCTACCTCACCCTCAACGACCCGGCCGTGGGCGATACGTTCATGCGCGTCACGGACGGTTCGGTCTCCGCCGCCTTCCAGCAGCTGCGCCTCGGCATGGGCGAGGGGCTCGGCGGCCTCGTCGCGCAGACGGCCCGGCCCTACGCCTCCAGCGACTACGGGTCGGACGGCCGGTTCAAGCACACCGCGGCCATCGACCGCGGCGTCGGGGAGGAGGGGCTGCGGGGCATCCTGGGCGTCCCGCTCCGGGTGGGGACGCGGGTGATCGGCGTGCTCTACGCGGCCGACCGCGCGGTCCGGGCCTTCACCCCCGACGCGGTCGCGCTGCTGTCCTCGCTCGCCGACCACGCCGCGGTGGCCATCGACGGCGCCCGGCTGCTGGAGGAGACGCGGGCCGCGCTCGTCGAGCTCAACGGGGCCAACGAGACGGTCCGCGCCCACAGCGAGACGATGCGCCTGGCCACCGAAACGCACGACCGGCTCACCGAAATCGTGCTCCGTGGCGGTGACGTGGGCGATCTCGCACGGGACGTCGCCGCCCTGCTCGGCGGCGGCATCGTAGTCCACGACGCCGACGGCACCGAACTGGCCCGGGTCGGCGCCGCCCCGCTCGCCCCGCCGGTCCAGGGGGTGGCGGACTCCCGTACGGGCGGCCGCGCCGTCGCCGTGGACGGCGCCTGGGTCTGGGCGGTCATGGCGGGCCCCGAACTCCTCGGCAGCGTCGCCCTGACCGGCCGGGCCGGACTCACCGACTCCGAACGGCGCCTGTTCGAGCGGGCGGGCCTGGTCACGGCCCTCCTGTTGCTGCTGCGGCGTTCCATAGCGGAGGCCGAGGACCGGGTGCGCGGCGAACTGCTGACCGACCTGCTCACCCCGGAGGGGGCGGGCCGGGTCCACGACGGGGCGAGCCGGCGGATCCGGGCCCGCAGGCTGGGTCTGGACCTGACCCGGCCGCACGCCGTGCTGGCGCTCCGGTGCGATCCGGGGGTACGGGCCCGGCTGGCGTCGGAGACGGCCCGCCGGGCGCGCGCCGCCCACGGCCTGTCGGGCGTGCACCAGGGGCTCGTCGTGATGGTGGTTCCGGCGGATCGTCCCGGCGACCTCGCCCGGTCGCTGGCCGCCGAGCTCGGACTCGCCCTCGGCGCCCCGGTGACGGTGGGCGCCGCCGGCCCCGCGGACCGCCCGGGCGCGCTGCCCGCCGTGTACGCGGAGGCCCTGCGGTGCGTCGAGGCCCTGCACACCCTCGGGCAGCGGGGCCGGGGCGCCGGCGTCGGCGACCTCGGGTTCCTCGGCGTGCTCCTCGGCGACCGCGCCGATGTGAGCGGTTACGTCGACCGGGTGCTGGGCCCCGTCATCGCGTACGACGCCCGGCGCGGGACCGATCTCGTCCGTACGCTGGACGCCTACTTCGCCCACGGCGCGAGCCTGTCGAAGGCGAAGGAGGCCCTGCACGTCCACGTCAACACGGTGGTGCAGCGGCTGGACCGGATCCGCCGCCTGCTCGGCGACGACTGGAACGCCCCGGCTGCGGCGTTGGAGCTCCAGCTGGCCCTGCGTCTGTACCGTCTGACCTCGTGACTCACCGGTGAGCTATGTTTGATCACGAGTGATGAGAAGGAGGCCCGTCGGTGTCATCGGGTCAGCAGGAACGCGCTCAGGCGGCCGCCATCACGCCGAGCGGGCAGGCCGCGGAGCACGAGCGCGCCCCCGCCGACCGGGTCCGGGCGCTCTTCGACGGGCACCCGCTGTCGCCCGGCCAGCGGCGCATCGCCCAGTATCTGATCGACCACCTCACCGAGGCCGCGTTCCTCTCGATCACCGAGCTCGCGGAACGGGTCGGGGTGAGTCAGCCGTCCGTGACCCGGTTCGCGGCGGCGCTGGGCTTCAGCGGCTATCCCGCCCTGCGCGAGGTGTTGCAGCCGATCGCACTGAACGCCGTCGCGGGCCATCAGGAGAGCCGGGAGCAGATCCGCCACAACGAGCTCCAAGCGGCGGTGGACGCCGAGATCGAGAACCTGGAGAACGTGCGCCGGCTGCTGGCCGACACCAACCAGATCCTGGACATCGGCCGGGACCTGGCCCGGTCGGTCCCCCTCACCGTGCTCGGCCTGCGCATCTCCGTTTCCCTGGCGGAGTACTTCGCCTACGCGGCCCGGCGCATCCACCCGGACGTACGCCTGGTGACGGGCGGGGGCAGCGTCGCCTACGACGCGCTGCTCCAGGCCCGGGCGGCGGGCGGCAGCTGGGTGCTGGCCTTCGCCATGCCGCGGCACGCGAAGGAGACCCTCGCCGCGGTGCGGACGGCCCGCAGCGCCGGACTGCGCGTCGCGCTGATCACCGATCCGACGCTGGGCCCGCTGGTGGAAGAGGCGGACGTGGTGCTCACCGCCGGCACCGGCTCGCGGCTGGTCTTCGACTCCTACGCGGCCCCCGGGGTGCTGTCGGCGGCCCTGCTGCAGGCCATGGCGGACGCGGACCCGGAGCGCACGCAAGCCCGCCTCGAAGGTTATGAGCAGGCCGCTGACCTGCACGGTTTCTTCCTTTAGAACGGAAGCCGGCCCTCCTTTTCCGGATGGAACCGTTCACGTGAGAGACGTATGAATTTTTTCATACGCTTGCTTACTCGACGGTATATATGTTTACTGAGGCGCGGCCGGAATCCACCAGATGCCGGGGAGAGCGACCCCACGCCCTCCCGAGCGAGCACCCAGCAGCGAGCGCCTCCTCCTCACGCCCGCTTCCGGGTACCCGATCCGGGCTTTCGGATCCCGTCGACCGCCGTGGCGGCCTCGATCAACCCCTGGGTCGAGGCCGCCCACCCCCTCTCGATCAGAGTTCGACACCACTCGGAAGCGACGAGAATGCCCCAGACGGTCTCTGCCACCCTCAGCCCGGACTGGCCCTGCCAGGTCAAGGCCCCCGGAAGTCACGACTGGGAACGCACCGCCATCCGCTGGCTGCGCGACCTGCTGCCGGCCCGCTACGCCGGCTACCCGACCTTCAACCGGCACCCCGTACTCCTCACCCGGCACGCGCGCCTGCACCTCCAGCACGAGATCCGCGCCGTGCGGGTGGCCCTGGAGACCTGCCGGGCCGAGCTGCCCTCGCTGGGCGTCGCCGAGTCCGTCATCGAGAACACCATCAGGATGTACGCCGTCGAACTCGACCAGCTCGCCCGCCTGGCCCGCGGCGTCCGCCTGATCACCGACGCCCTCCCCGTCAGCGGCGCCACCCGCCGCCGCTAGAGCGGCAGCCGGGGCAGGGTCGCGACCAGGCGGGCTCCTCCGGCGGGGGCGGCGTGGGCCGAGAGGGAGCCGCCCAGGCCGGTGGCGATGTCGCGGGCTATGGCCAGACCCAGGCCGGAGCCTCCCTCGTCCCGGCTGCGGGCGTCATCGAGCCGGGTGAAACGTTCGAAGACCCGTTCCTGGTCCGCCTCCGCGATGCCCGGCCCGTCGTCGCACACCTCCAGCACGGCCACGTCCCGCTCCTCGTCAACCCGCAGGACGAGCGAGACCCGCCCGGCGGCGTGGCGCTGCGCGTTGTCGAGCAGGTTCGTCACCAGCCGGGACAGCCACAGCGTGCTGCCGCGCACCATGACGTCGGCGGCGAGTTCCGCCTCGACCGGGACCCGGTCGCCGCCACGCGGGCGCGCCGCCTCCCGGGCGACCCCGGTGAGGTCGACCGCGGTGCCCGGCGCCGGTTCGGCGGTGTCCAGCCGGGCCAGCAGGAGCAGGTCCGCCGCGAGGTCCTGCAGCCGGACCGTGTCCTCCAGCGCGCCGCTGACCAGCTCGCCCCACGAGGCCGGGTCGGGGTGCGCCCGTGCGACCTCCAACTGCGTACGGAGCACCGTGATGGGGCTGCGCAGTTCGTGCGACGCGTCCGCGATGAACTGCCGCTGCCGGATCCCGGCGGCTTCGAGCCGGTCCAGGGTGGCGTTCACCGTCACCGCGAGCCGGGCCACCTCGTCCTGGCTCGGCGGCACGGGAACCCGGCGGTGCAGGTCGCGCTCGCTGATCTCCGCGACCTCCGCGCGGATCGCCTCGACGGGCCGCAGCGCCCAGCCCGTCACCCGCCAGGTGACCAGGGCGACGGTCAGGACGAGCAACGGCACCATGACCGCCAGCGCGGCGGTGATCATGTCCCCGGCGGCGTCGGCCTGCCGCAGCGACGTGCCCGCGTAGACGGTGACCAGCCCCGACGCGGTGGCGGTGGTGACCTGTACGACGCGCTGGCGGTGTTCCTCCCGTACCGGGCCGCCCTTCCAGGTGCCCCGGACCGTCCCGGGGCTGCCGGGGCGCGCCCCGGAGACGGCGGGGCGGCCGACGAGGTTCGGGCTGGCCGCGAGCACCCGGCCCTCGGCGTCCACGACCTGGAGGAAGTCCGTGCCGCGCCCGGCGGCCAGAACGGGATCGAGCCGGCCCCCCGCCGCCAGCCCGGCCGTGGCCACGGCCTGCCGCTCGGCGTCGGCCTGGGCGCTGCGCAGCAGGTTGCCGTGGAGCAGTCCGAGCAGGGCGAAGGAGACCGCCCCCAGGGCCAGGGCGACCACGGCGGACGCCCCGAGCGTCGCCCGGGCGCGTACGGAACGCGGCCGCAGACCGCCGGCGAGAAGTCCTCGTACCGCACGGGCCCGCGCGCCCGGCCGTGCGCCGGGCCGGTACGTCGGCTCAGCCACCGTCGGCCGCCAGCCGGTAACCGGCGCCGCGCACCGTCTCCACGGCGGCCCGTCCGAAGGGCGCGTCGATCTTCCGGCGCAGGGCGCTGACGTGGACCTCGACCACGTTCAGGTCACCGTCGTAGGCGGCGTCCCACACGTTCTCCAGGATCTCGCGCTTGGGAACCACCTCCCCGGCCCGCCGGGCCAGGTACTCCAGCACGGCGAACTCCCGCGAGGTGAGGCGGGCTTCGGCCCCGCCGCGGGTGCACCGCTGGGCGGCCGGGTCGACCACCAGGTCCCCGAACGTCATGACCTGCGGGCTGCGGCGGCCGGTGCGCCGGATCAGCGCCCGCAGCCGGGCCACGAGGACGACGTAGGAGAAGGGCTTGGACAGGAAGTCGTCCGCACCGGTGTCCAGGGCCTCGGCCTCGTCGTACTCGCCGTCCTTCGCGGTGAGCATCAAGATGCCCGACTCGCAGCCCGCCGCGCGCAGCCGGGCGCAGACCCGGTAGCCGTTGAGGCCCGGCAGCATGATGTCCAGCACGATGGCGTCGTAGTCGTGCTCGGCCGCGAGCCACAGCCCCTGCGTGCCGTCGTGGGCGACGTCCACCGAGAAGCCCTCGGCTCCCAGCCCCCGCTGCAGGGCGGCGGCCAGCCGCCGCTCGTCCTCGACCACCAGTACGCGCATGGGGTCAAGGTTCGCAGGTCGCCCGGCGGGCTTGCTGAAGGGGTCTTCAGCTCGCTTCAGCGCAGCTTCAGGAAGCGCGGCGCACGATCTGCCCTGCCGGGCGGAGCGCCCGGAGTACGCGAGGAGCGATCAGATGACCCAGTCCACTCCCCAGCCTCCCGAGCACCCGGCGGACGCCGGTGGGACGAAAGCGGTTCCCGTGGACGCCCCGGCGCGCCGGGGCCGGCTCGGCCGGCTGACGCGCCAGGGCCGCACGCGGTGGGTGGCGCTCGGGCTGGTGGTGCTGGTCGGCGGCGGCGCCGCGGCGGCCGTCGCCGTGGCGGAGCACCGCCACGAGGCGCACGAGGGGCACCCGGCCTTCGCCGGAGGGCACGGCCGTGGAGACGGTCCGAAGGGCGGCCGGGCGCACGGCGGCCCCCAGGCCTTCGGCCGCCAGGACGGCGAGGACGGCGAGGACGGCGGGCCCGGACGGTTCCGGCCGGGCCGCGAGTTCTCCGGCGGCGCAGGTGCGAGGGCGGCGGCCCCCGCGCAGCTCCCCGCGCTGCCGGCCGGGCAGGCCGCGGACAAGGCGGCGGGAGCCGTGTCGGGCGGCAAGGTGGAATCCCTGCGCGTGGTGGTGGAGCAGGGCGGCGCGAGCGCGTGGGAGGCCGTGGTGCTCGGCCCCGACGGCGTCCGGCACGACGTCACCCTCTCCGGGAGCGACGGCACGGTGACGGGCAACACGGTCCTGGACAAGGGCCCCAAGGCGCCGCGCTGACCCTCAGCCGGTGCCGAGGAGGCGGGTGGCCGTCTCGCGCATCTCGACCTTGCGGATCTTCCCGGTGACGGTCATCGGGAACTCGTCCACGACGTGGACGTAGCGCGGGATCTTGAAGTGGGCGAGGCGGCCGGCGCAGTACGCGCGGACGGCTTCCGCGGTCAGCGGCTCGGCGCCCTCGCGCATCCTGATCCAGGCCATCAGCTCCTCCCCGTACTTGGCGTCGGGGACGCCGATCACCTGGACGTCGAGCACGTCCGGGTGCCCGTGGAGGAACTCCTCGATCTCGCGCGGGTAGACGTTCTCGCCGCCGCGGATCACCATGTCCTTGATCCGGCCGGTGATGCTCAGGTAGCCGTCGTCGTCCATGACGGCGAGGTCCCCGGTGTGCATCCAGCGGGCCGCGTCGACGGCTTCGGCGGTCCGCTCGGGCTCGCCCCAGTAGCCGAGCATGACGGAGTAGCCCCGGGTGCACAGTTCGCCCGGTGCGCCGCGCGGCACGGTCCGTCCGGAGGACGGGTCGACGATCTTGACCTCCAGGTGCGGGCCGACGCGGCCCACGGTCGACACCCGGCGTGCGACGGAGTCGTCCGCGCGGGTCTGGGTCGACACCGGTGAGGTCTCGGTCATGCCGTAGCAGATGGAGACCTCCGTCATGCCCATCCGGTCGATGACCTCCTTCATCACCTCGACCGGGCAGGGTGAGCCCGCCATGATGCCGGTCCGGAGGCTGGAGAGGTCGTACGAGGCGAAGTCCGGGTCGGCGAGTTCGGCGATGAACATCGTCGGCACGCCGTACAGCGAGGTGCACGACTCGGCCTCCACGGCGGCCAGGGTGGCCGCCGGCTCGAACGAGGGCGCCGGGATGACGAGCGCCGCCCCGTGGCTCGTACACGCCAGCGCCCCCATCACCATGCCGAAGCAGTGGTAGAAGGGGACCGGCACGCAGACCCGGTCCTGCTCGGTGTAGTGGCACAACTCCCCCACGAAGAACCCGTTGTTGAGGATGTTGTGGTGGGACAGCGTCGCGCCCTTGGGGAAGCCGGTGGTGCCGGAGGTGTACTGGATGTTGACGGGGTCGTCCGGGCTCAGCGCGGCCTGCGCGCCGGCCAGTACGGCGGGGTCACCCTGCCGGCCGCGCTCCAGCAGGGAGGCCCAGGAGCCGCCTTCCAGCAGGAGAACGAACTCCAGCGCCGGGCAGCGCGGACGCACCTCATCGATCATGGCCGCGTAGTCGGAGGTCTTGAACCGGCCGGCGGCCACCAGCAGCCGGATCCCGGACTGCCGCAGTACGTACTCCAGCTCGTGGGAGCGGTAGGCGGGGTTCACCGTGACGAGGACCGCCCCGATCTTGGCGGTGGCGTACTGCACCAGCGTCCATTCGGGCCGGTTGGGCGCCCAGATGCCGACCCGGTCGCCCTTGGCGATGCCGAGGTCCAGCAGGCCGAGCGCGAGCGCGTCGACGTCCGCCGCCAGTTCCGCGTACGTCCAGCGGCGCCCGGAAGCCATGTCGACCAGGGCGTCCCGGTCGGGGAACCTGCGCGCCGTGCGGTCCAGGTTCTCGCCGATCGTGTCGCCGAGCAGCGGGACCTCGTGCACCCCGTACGCGTAGCTGGACTCTGCGGAGCTGGACTCTGCCGACACGTGGCCTCCCGGAATCGGTGGTGCGCGCGGGGCCGGGTGGGCCGACGCCCCCCTATGATCACCGCGCGGGCCACTCGGGGCCAGAGGCTGCGCGGTGGCCGTAGGGGCGCCGGTTCACCCCGCCGGGGGCTCTTCCTCCAGGGCCCGCGCCAGTTCCTCCGGAAGCCGGCCGGTGTGCAGGACCCCGAGGGTCTGCGTGGCGCGGGTCAGCGCCACGTACAGGTCGCTCGGCGCGATGTCCGCCGGCTCCACGACGAGCACCGTGTCGAACTCCAGCCCCTTGGCCTGGCGCGGGTCGAGGAGCACGACGGCGTGGGTGAGGTCCGGTTCCGCGCCGGCCCGTACGTCCGGCAGCGCCGCGGCCAGGGCCTGGTGCAGCGGGCGCGGGGCGATGACCGCGAGCCGGCCTTCCGCCGGGGTGCCGGCGCGGACCGCCTCGGCGACCGCGCCGGGGAGGTCGTCCGCCGCCCGGGACCAGGGCCGTACGCCCGTGGACCGGACCGAGCTGGGCGGTTCGAACCCGGGGTGGCGGGCCAGCAGCACGGCGGACGCGACGTCCATGATCTCGGCGGGCGTACGGTAGTTCACGCCGAGCCGGACCAGTTCCCAGCGGTCGCCGACGTACGGGGCCAGGATGCGCTTCCAGGAGCCGCAGCCCGCCTCGTCGCCGGTCTGGGCCGGGTCTCCGACCAGGGTCATGGAGCGGGTGGGGCAGCGCCGCATCAGCAGCCGCCAGGCCATCGCCGACAGCTCCTGGGCCTCGTCCACGATGACGTGGCCGAAGGCCCAGGTCCGGTCGGCGGCGGCGCGCTCGGCGGCGCTGCGGTGGTCCGCCTCCTCGTGCCGCTCGGCCATCCGCTCGGCGTCGATGATGTCGTGCGCGGCGAGGTACTCGTTCTCGGTGTCCTCGAACTCGTAGGACTCCGAGCCCTGCGAGAGGTCGAGGACGCCCTGCGCGTACGCGATCCGCTCCAGCCGCTCCCGTTCCTCGGCGGCGCGCCGCGCGCTGTCGTCCTCGCCGAGCAGTTCGGCGGCCTCGTCGAGCAGGGGGATGTCGGCGGGTGTCCAGCCGGTCTGCGTCGCGGGACGCCGGATCAGCTCGGCGTCGGCGGCGTCCAGGTGGGCGGGGTCGGCCAGGAAGTCGGCGATCAGCTGCTCGGGGGTCAGCGGCGGCCAGAGGGTGTCGATGGCCGCGTGCACCTCGGCGCTGGTGGCGATCTCCTTGCCGAGCTGCGCGACGTCGTCGGGTCCCAGCAGGTTGGGGCCGCCGTACGGGTCCGCGCCGAGCCGGTCGGCGAGCTGCTCGGTGAGCGCGTCGATGATCCGGAACGCGAAGTACGGGCGCGCCAGGTTGTGCGGGAGCCCGGTGCCGCGGGCCCGGTCGCGGGCCTCGTGGGCCATCGTCCGGTCCAGCAGCAGCGTGCCGTAGTCGTCGTGGTCGATCTCCAGGGCCGGTTCGGGGACCACGGAGGTGTCCTCGCCGCTGCCCGCCGGGACGGTCTCCGGCAGCGCCTGGCGGTCGCTGACGACCCGGGCGAGGACGTCGGCCATCGCCGCGCGGCCCTTCACGGCCGCGGCGCCGGGGCGGTCGGCGCGGGTGGCGTGGACGCCGGGGAACAGCTCGCCGACCGTGGCGAGGAGCACGCCCGTCTCGCCGAGGGAGGGGAGCACCTCGCCGATGTAGCCGAGGAACGCCGGGTTGGGGCCGACGATCAGCACGCCCCGCTTGGCGAGGAGTTCCCGGTAGGCGTACAGCAGGTACGCCGCGCGGTGCAGGGCGACCGCGGTCTTGCCCGTGCCGGGGCCCCCTTCCACCACCAGGACGCCGGCGTGCGGCGAGCGGATGATGCGGTCCTGTTCGGCCTGGATGGTCCGCACGATGTCGTGCATCCGCCCGGTGCGGGCGGCGTCGAGTGCGGCGAGCAGCACGGCGTCCGCGTCGGCTCCTTCATGACCGGTGCGTTCGGTGTCGGTGAGGTCCAGGATCTCGTCGTGCAGTGCGGTGACCTCACGGCCCCGGGTGGTGAGGTGCCGGCGCCGGCGCAGTCCCATGGGGTGGTGGCCGGTGGCGAGGTAGAAGGGGCGGGCGACTTCGGCCCGCCAGTCGAGGACCAGGGGGGTGCGGTCGCGGTCGTCCTGCCTGATTCCGATGCGGCCGATGTGGTGGTCCCGGCCGTCGGAGAACTCCAGCCGGCCGAAACACAGACCGTTCTCTCCGGTGTTCAGAGCGGAAAGCAGACCGGACTGCTCGGCGACCAGTACATCCCGCTCCAGCCGTGCCTGCAACCCGCTCCCCGGCTCGGCGAGCGCGCCCCGGACGGCGCGTTCGGCCTGGTCACGCAGGTCGTCGAGGCGTGCGTAGAGCCCGGTGATGAATTGCTGCTCATTCCGGATTTCCTCGGTTGACAATTCCACTCCTGACGCGATACAGTGTGCCCGTAAAGCTTCTCCGCGTCTTCCTTGTGGGTCGACGTGAAATAACCAATATACGCAGGGAATCGCCCCGGTCGCCATTGAGGTCCGGGGTTTTTTGTTGCCGTGTGGCAGGAGACGGAGCCCCCATGGACGTACAGCACTTCGCGCGGATCACCGCGTTCATCGAGGCGCGCCTCACCCCGCTGTTCGCGGCCGAGACCGGCAGCGAGAACGGCTTCGCGATGGACGACACCTCCCGTGCCCTGCGCGCGCTGCGCAACGCGGTGCTGGAGGCGTCCGCGGTCAAGGGCCTCATCGAGACGCGGACGACGGCCGAGCCCGCGGTGCGCCGCGTCATCGACCAGGCGGTGGAACACCACTGGGACGTGTTGCGCGGCATCGCCCGCCAGTGGGAGGACCACCCCGGCTTCGCGCGGGAGTTCAAGCGCCACGCCTGGGAACTCGACGGGGCGCCCGCCGCGGGCTGAGCCGTCTCTCGGGCGGGCCCGACGGCCTGTCACGGCGCCGCGCGGGCGCCGGTGCGTCATCGTGGCCCCATGACGGAGCAGAGGTTCGACGTGTGGGCGGCGGGGGACGCCTACGAGCGGTACATGGGGCGCTGGAGCCGCCTCGTCGCCGACCGGTTCGTGGACTGGCTGGGCGTCGGGGACGGCGCCGTGTGGCTCGACGTGGGCTGCGGCACCGGCGCCCTGACCTCCGCGGTCACCGGCCGGGCCCGCCCCCGGCTGATCGTGGGGGCCGACCTGTCGGCGGCGTTCCTCGCGACGGCGCGGGCCACCGTCGGCCCTGCGGCGCGGTTCGTGTTCGCCGACGCCCTGTCGCTGCCCCTGCGCGACGGCACCTGCGACGCCGTGGTCAGCGCGCTCGCCCTCAACTTCCTGCCCGAGCCGGGCGCCGCGGTCGCCGAGGCGGCGCGCGTCGCCCGCCCGGGCGGACTCGTCGCCTGCTACGTGTGGGACTACCCCGAGGGCATGGGGCTCCTGCGCCGCTTCTGGGACGCGGCCGTACTGCTGGATCCGGACGCGGCCGCGCTCGACGAGGGACGCCGCTTCGCGCTCTGCCGCCCGGCGGAACTGCGCGCGCTGTGGACCTCGGCCGGACTGGAAGGCGTACACGTCGCCCCCATAGCGGTACGGGCCGAATTCGCCGCGTTCGCCGAGCTGTGGGAGCCGTTCCTGGCCGGCCAGGGCCCCGCCCCCGGCTACGTGGCGGCCCTCGCCCCGCCCGGACGGGAGCGGCTGCGCGAAGCGCTGCGCGCTTCCGTGCCGGCCCGGCCGGACGGCTCCCTCACCCTGGACGTGCGGGCCTGGGCCGTCCTGGGCCGCAAGCCCTCCCCCGGTGCGCCCTGACGGGGCCGCGCCGGTCAGGAGATGCGCATGTTCGCCATCATGCCCATCGCACCGTGGTCGAACAGGTGGCAGTGGTAGACGTACGTGCCCCGGTAGCCGGTGAAGGTCGCCTGGATCTTCACCGTCTCGCCCGGCTTCAGCGGCACGGTGTCCTTGAGCCCGGTCTCGGGCCCCTCGGTGACCGGCCGGCCGTTGCGTTCCAGTACCCGGAACTGCACCAGGTGCATGTGGAAGTTGTGCGGGGCGTACTGGTTGGCGTTGCGGACGGTCCAGATCTCGGTGGCCCCGTACGCGATCTCGGTGTCGATCCGGTCCATGTCGTACGTCTTGCCGTTGATGTACGCCATGCTGCTCGGGGCGCCGGTCTCGTCCATCCGCATCTCGAAACTGCGGTCGACGGTGGCGGGGGGCAGCGCAGGGAGCGTCCTGAGCTTCGCCGGGACCACGCTGTCGTCGCGCGCGGAGCGGGTGACGCGGAACTGGAGGACCGCGCCGATCTCGTTGGCCGGCTCGTCCCGGTCGACGTGCTTGTTGCGGAGCTCGATGGTGGTGCCGACGGGGTAGCGGGAGAAGTCGATGACGACGTCGGCCCGCTCGCCCGGGGAGATGGACACCGTGTCGGTGTGGTGGGGGGTGGCCAGCAGGCCGCCGTCGGTGCCGATCTGTACGAGCTCCGAGCCGTCCGCGAGGCTCAGGCCGAAGAACCGCTGGTTCGCGGTGTTGGTGAAGCGCAGACGGTACTTGCGCGCCGCGACCTCGAAGTAGGGCCACGCCTTGCCGTTGGCGAGGATGACGTTGCGGTGCCGGAAGTCGCCCATCTCGTAGACCAGTTCACCGGTGTCGGTGAAGCGGGCGTCGCGCAGCGAGACGGGGATGTCGTAGCTGCCGGACGGCAGGCCCAGCCGGCGTTCGGTGTCGTCGGTCAGGATGTAGGTGCCCGTCATGCCGCGGAACACGTTCTCCGACTCCATGTGGTGGGCGTGGTCGTGGAACCAGAGGTTCGCGTGCGGCTGGGTGTTGGGGTACGTGTACGTCTTGGTGCCGCCCTTGGCCGCGATCAGGTCCATCGGGGAACCGTCGCTGTCCTGCGGGACGTGGGCGCCGTGCAGGTGGATGGAGGTGGGCACGTCCAGCGAGTTGGTCTGCTTGACGACGACCCGGCGGCCCGACTCGGCCTTGATGACGGGGCCGGGGAAGGAGCCGTTGAAGGTGCGCAGCGTGGTGCTGAGACCCGGTACGACCTCCTTGGTGGCTTCCTTCAGGTTCATCCGGTAGAAGCTGGTGGTGCTGGTGGTGAGGTAGGGCTGGAGCACCGGCGCCAGCGGCATCCGCTGCGTGAACTTCGCTATGCCGGCCGGGTCGAGCTCGGCTCCGGCGGCGCGGGGCTCGTCGGCCGCGGCGTTCACGACGGGCAGCAGCATGCCGCCCGTTCCGATGACGCTGGTGGCGGCCACGCCTGCCCGGACGACGGTCCTACGACTGATCACTGTTCCCCCGAGGGTGCTGCTCCGGCGACTGGCGCGCCGGCGGGTCGGCATGTACGTGGTGGTGGACGGGACAAGTGTGCGAGTGCGCGGTCGTGACTCACTCGTGCGCCGCACAAGCCCGGTACGCCCCCTGGGCGGCCTCCCGCCACATGACGCCATCCGGCCAATTCCTTGGCATGGGCCTGACATTTCAAGACCCCTGTGGCACCTTCCGTGGACGTGACCGGACCGCACCGGTCCACCGGACGCTCTCCGGTCCGGACACGCAGGCTCTCTCCCCGGCCGGCCCACGGGGTCCCCACCTCCCGCCACGGCCGGGCGCACCGCGGCGCGGCCCCCCGGGCCCCGCCCGTACACCCCCACACGTACGTGGCAAGGAGGAGCGACATGAGGAAGTTCCCGACCTGGCCGGGTGTCACCGCGCTGGTCGCCGCGGTGGTGCTCGGCGGATCCACCACGGCCCTGGCCCTCGGGCCCACCGTCGACCAGACGGTGGACGGCGTCATCGTCGTCTCGGGCAACACCTGCAGCTGGACGAACGCGCGCACCAGCGCGGTCCCGCCCGGCCCCCTGACCGTCGACCGTACGACCATCAACGCACCCGGCGGCAACCTGGCCTGCGGCGGCGGCATCACCGCCGCCCTCAACAACAACCCGGCGTTCACCTTCGACGACGCGAGCGGTGTCGCGAGGACGGACGCCATCGACATCAGCGGCAAACAGAGCTTCGTCTCATGCCGCTACAAGGCCACCAACATCGTGTGGAACCGTGACGGCTCCACCCGGAAGTACCTGAACCAGGCCTTCACGGCGACCAAGGTCTCGGGCAGTTTCCTCTGCCCGGGCTCGGTCGCCACGGCTGCCGGCGGCGCCTCCATGCTGTTCCACTGAGCCGGGCCGCTGAACCCGATGCGCGCCTCGGACCACCACGGCCCGCGGCGCGCAGTCCCGCTCACTCTGGGCGCAGGGAACGCCAGATGCTGTCCGGGAGCAGCCGGGCGGCCTCCGCCAGGTCGATCTCGTACGTGCTGGACAGCCAGCGCCGCGCGGCTTCCGCGACCGGCCCCATCACCAGGACCTCGATGACCGGACCGGGCATCAGGGCGATCTCCCCCTTGGCCACGCGGGCACCGAACCACTGCGCCATCGGCCGCAGCATGCCGGCCTTCGCCGCGGAGATCTCCTCGGCACGGACGGCGAGGTAGCCGGAGTAGGCCGAGGCGTGCAGGAAGAGCGCGGCGGCCCGCTGCTCCTCGGTGAAACGCAGGTAGGAACGGACCAGCGCCCGCACCCCGGTGCGCGCCGTACGGGTGCGCAGCAGGGCGGTCGTCATCTCCTCGAACAGCTCGCCCATGCATCGGGTGTACAGGGCGGCCGCGAGGCCGTCGAAGCTGCCGAAGTGGTGGTAGAGGCTGCCGAGACTCACTCCGCTGGCCCTGGTGACGGCGTTGACGGTGAAACCCTGCGGTCCGGCCTCGGCATAGACGCGCAGCGCGGAGTCCAGGACCAGGTCGACAGTGGCCCGGCCACGCTGTTGCTTCGCCATGCGGTCAGCGTAGAACAGAAACCGGTCGGCGCCGCTCCGGAAATCCGCCCCCCGTCCGGCATGCGGTCATCAGGGGCGCGGGGTCAGCCGGACCACGGCCGCCCGGCCGCGGGCGCTGAGCGCACGGGTGTCCGGGCCGGTGACCGAGACGGCGTCGTAGGCGCCGAGCCGGAGGGAGCCGCCGAGCGTCGCCGGCCCGTCCAGGGCGACGACCAGCAGCGTGGCGCGTGGCGGCACGGCGAGCACCAGATCGCCGCGTACGACGGCGACTTCGGCCGCGACGGCCTCCCTGCGGTACATCACGTTGAAGTTCACCACGGGGCCGCCCAGGAGCCGGCACTCGGTGGGCCGGTCGCCGGGGAAGCGCTGCGGGGCGAAGCGTTCGTCCACGAGCCGCCGCGCACCGCCGATCGTCAGGTCCATGCCCACGCCCTCGGCGAGGGTGAGCGTCCGGTCCACGCCGGGGAACACGGAGAACGGGCCGTCGGCGGTCACGTCGGCGAGGCTCACCCGCCAGTGGAAGTCCTCCGTGCCGGCGCCCTCGGGCAGCACCGCGATCTCCCGGGTGACTCCCCCGCCGTTCTTCCAGGGAGCCGCCGCGCGGCCGGCCGCGCGCAGGACGCGCACCCCGCCACCGGTGCCGTCGGTGGTGCCGTCCCTCATGTCGCCGCCCTTCCGGGCCCGGGTGCGCACCCGGGCCCGGCCGAGCCTAGCCGCTTGCGGCTTGCGGCTTGCGGCTTGCGGCTTGCGGCTTGCGGCTAGCCCACCGCGAGGTCGTCCGCGTAGACCGCGCCCTGCCCGTACCAGCCGTGCAGGTAGACGGTGACCGAGCCGGAGGCGCCGGTGGTGAACGGCACGGTCAGCTTGGTCCAGCCGGCCGAGCTGGTCCACGTGCTGCCGGTGGCGCCGCCGCGCACTCCGAGGTAGGCGTAGCCGCCCTGCACCCAGCCGCTGAGCGTGTAGGCGGTGTTGGGGGCGAGGGTGAGGCTCTGCGCGCACTCGCCGGTCTGCGCGGAGGCCGGCGAGGCCTTGAGGGCGTACGAGCCCCCGTGCACGGGGGCGTTGACGACCGCGCCGCCGCTCTCGCAGGTCCACGGCGCGAGCGAGCCGCTCTCCAGGCCGCCGTTGACCAGCGCCCCGCTGCCGCCGCCCGGTCCGGGCACGGTCAGGGTGAAGCCGGCGGAGTGGGCGAGCCGGCTCCCGGTGGCGGTGATGGTGAGCGGGTAGCCGCCCGGCACGGCCGAGGCGGCGACGGTGATGGTGAGCCGGGCGGAGCCGCCCGCCGTGACGGTGGCGGGGGTGAGGGTCGCCGTGACACCGGCGGGGGCTCCGGTGACGGTCAGGGCGAGGGACTGCGCCGGGCCGGAGACGACCGTCGTGGCGACCGTGGCGGTGGCCGTGCCGCCGGGTGCGACGGAGGCGGAGCCCGGAGCGACCGACACGGAGAAGTCGTCCGCGGCGGGTCCGCCGCCGCCCGTGAAGGGCGCGAAGGCATGGCTGAAGTACCACGGGTCCTGGGCGATGCCCGAGCAGGTGTCGGAACCGCCGGTTCCGGGGCAGCCGCCGTTGTCGCGCTGGAGGGCCCAGAAGGAGAGGGTGTTGATGCCCCTGGAGGCGGCCCAGTCGTAGACGGCCGTCGCGTCGGCGGTGGTGAAGGTCTCGGCGGGACCGTAGTCGTCGATGCCGGGCATTTCGGTGACGCCGATCATCCCCCAGAGCTGGGCGGGGGTCTTGGCCGGGTAGAGGGCGGCGAGCTGGCTGTAGAGGCCTTCCGCGGCGGTGCGGGTGTCGTCGGCCATGTGGTGCGTGGCGCCGTCGTAGTAGTCGAAGGTCATCAGGTTGACGACGTCGACCTGCGCGCCGGCGGTCTTGGCGCTCTTGAGCACGGCCAGTCCGCTGCTCGCGAGGCCGCCCGTTGTGGTGGGGAGGGTGTAGGAGACCTGGAGGGGGCGCCCGTTGGCCGCGGCCCAGTCCTGCACCTTCTTGATCGCCTGGTTGCGGCGGTCGATGCCCGCCTTGTTGGTCAGCGAGTTGTCCTCGATGTCCATGTCCAGGCGGGTGACGTCGTAAGTGGTGATGACCTTCTCGTACGCGGCGGCGACCGAGTCCGCGCTGGTGCAGCTGTCGGCGATCTCCGTGCCGCCGTTGTCGGCCGCGTAACCGCCGAACGAGGGGATCACGTCGCCGCCGCGCGAGCGGATGGTGGCGAAGTCGGAGCCGAAGACGGAGGCGGAGACCGGCTGGCCGGTACTGCCGTTCCAGTAAGGGGTGCAGGAGCCCTTGGCCTCGGTCTGCACGAAGGCCATGGTCAGGTACTTGGCGCCGGATCTCTGGGCGAGGTCGGCGGGGCTGTCGGAGGAGTAGGCCTCGAAGTAGGGGGCGAAGACGTGGGCGGGCAGCGGGGTCGCGGCATGGGCGGCGCCGCTGCCCGCCCCGAGGACCAGGCCGGCCGACGCGGCAAGGGTGGCGAAGGCGGCGAGTAAGGAATGGACGGGGCGTGGACGTCGTCTCATCGAAGCTCCCGGTGGGGCGCGAGCGAACGGGCGGACGCCCCATGATTGGTCTGGACCAGCCGAAGGTCAAGGGTCCAGACCAATCGAAATGGGCGCGGCCGCGCGCTCAACCCCGGCCGCTCGGGCGCCGGTTGGCGGCGGCACCGCCGGTCAGCGCAGGATGCCCGCCGCACGGGCGGCGCCGATCCAGGACGGGAACTCCGACAGGAGCCGGTCGTACAGCTCGGCGTCCGAGATCCGGTCGATGTCGTCCACGGCGAAGAAGCCGACGTTGTCGACGCGGCGGCCCGGCATGGTGTCGAAGCGTTCCAACACCCCGAACCCGGCCCGCCCGAGGCCGACGAACTGCCAGAACACGGGCTCTTCCACGGCGGCGCGCAGCTCGCGTTCGATCTCGGCGTTGCGGTAGACGCCGCCGTCGGAGAAGAACAGGACCAGGGTCGGGGCGGGGACCGGATGGTCGCGCACGTAGGCGCGCACCTCGGCGATGACCCGCTGCTCCTCGTTCTGGAAGCCGACGGCGCGCATGTCGACCTGCCCCGGGAGCAGTCCCTTGGCCGGCTTGTTGCGGCCGAACGGGCTCATCTGGCCGACGCGGACGTGCAGGCTCAGCCATTCGGGGAGTTCGGCGATCGTGAGGTCGGGCAGCCGGGCGGGACGGGTGGCGAAGGTCCAGGCCTGCATCTCGCCGTCGTCGTCGAGCTGCGCGGCGACGGCGGCCATCCGTTCCACCACGCCGGCCACCGTGCCGCGCGAGTACAGGGTGGACATCGAGCCGGACGCGTCGAGCACGAGGACGACCCGGGCGCGCACTCCGGCGGCGCCGCTCTTGATCAGGCTGATCGCGACCTGCTGTTTGCGCAGTGAGAGGCGCTCGCGCATCTCGGGGGGCAGCTGCTCCTCGCCCTTGACCAACCGGACGGGGACCGCGGGTTCGGCCACCGACACGGGGAGCGGCGCGGGCGTGAGGGCCGGGGCGGGAGCGGCGGGGACCGGGGCGCGGGCCACCGTCGGCGGTTGCTCGTCCACGGTGATGCCGAAGTCGGTCGCGAGCCCGGCCAGACCGCTCGCGTACCCCTGCCCGACCGCCCGGAACTTCCAGGCGTCCGCGCGCCGGTAGAGCTCGCCGCTGATGTACGCGGTCTCGGTCTCGGCGGCCATGTCGAAGCGGGCGAGCTCGGCCCCGGACGCCGGGTCGAGCAGCCTCAGGTGCAGTCCGGGGACCTGGCCGAAGCTGCCGCCGTCGGCGGATGCGCACAGGACGACCCGCCCGACCTCCGGTTCCAGGGCGGCCAGATCGACGTCGAGCGCGTCCGCGCCGGGCTGCTTGCCGAGGTGGCGTACGGCACCGGAGGCGTGCCGGGGCTGGTTGTAGAAGACGAAGTCGCCGTCGGAGCGGACGCGCCCGCGGTCCGTCAGCAGGAGCGCGGAGGCGTCCACGTCCGGCACGCCCGGCCCGGGCGACCAGCCGAGCACGGCTCTGACGCAGGAGGCGTCGACGGTCAGGTTGGCACCTTTGCTCAGTATCGTCACGGCGCCCAGTCTGCCTTCCGCCCCGCCGGTGCGGAACGCCCCCGGGACGGGGGCCTGCCCCCCTGCCCCTGACAATGCGTCGGGGCCCGCACCTCACGGTGCGGGCCCCGACGACTGTCACACGCCGATTACGCGTCAGGCGGGAACGATGTTCTCGGCCTGGGGGCCCTTCTGGCCCTGCGTGACGTCGAACTTCACCTTCTGGCCTTCCTGAAGCTCACGGAAGCCCTGGGTGGCGATGTTCGAGTAGTGGGCGAACACGTCAGCGCCGCCACCGTCCTGCTCGATGAAGCCGAAGCCCTTTTCCGCGTTGAACCACTTCACGGTGCCAGATGCCATATGAGTTTCTCCTTTGGGGCTGTTCCCGGACCCACACTGTGCGGGCACCGGCGTCGAAGTAATGATTGCCCCGTCCGAAAAACATCCGGAAATAAAAAGTGCACCCGGCGGAGGTGAATCCAAGGGGGCACTTGAAGTCTTTGGGAACCACAACTGCAACTGCGCTGACCGTAGCACAGTGCAGCCCCACCGGCACGGAAGGTTTCTGCTTTTTCATTCCCAACGCCGTGAATCTTCACCGGCATTCGATGGATTTCTGTACCGGCGGCGACAGATATTCGCAGGCCGCCGGATTCCAGCCCCGTGCGGGGCGGGGCCGCGGGAGCGGTCGCCCTCCCCCCGCCCCGCCCGGTCCGGTCAGCCGCGGAAGGCCTGCGGACGTTCCGGGGAGGCCTCGGCGAGCGCCTTGGTGACGGCTTCGGCGCCCGCGCGCAGGCCGTAGACCGGCGTGTCGGGCTGTTGGCGCCAGGACTCGTCGATGCCGCCCGCGTCGACGGTGTCGAAGCCGAGTTCGTCGATGAGGGCCCGTACGGTCTTCTTCGCGTCCTCGTCGTCGCCGGCGACCGGCAGCGCCATCCGGTCGGGGTCCCCGGCGGGCCGGGGCCGTTCCAGGATGTCGGCGGCGTAGGTGCCGTTGAAGGCCTTGACCACGGGGTGGCCGAGGTGGTTCTCGGTCCAGCGGCTCTCGGTCAGGCCGTCGTCCTCGATGCCGGGAATGCGGCCGTCCCGCTCCTGCGGGTAGTAGTTGCACGTGTCGATGACGGCGAAGCCGTTTGCCGCGCCGTCGAAGAGCCCTGCGGGCAGATCGGGCACGTTCTTGAGGGGGACGGTGACGACGACGACCTCCGCACCGCGGGCCGCCTCCGTGACCGGGACGGGCGTGGCGCCGGTCTCCTCGGCGAGCGCCGTGAGGGTTTCGGGTCCGCGGGAGTTGGCCACGGCGACCTCGTGTCCGAGGGCGGTGAGCCGTCGGGTGAGGTTGCCGCCGATGTTGCCGGCGCCGATGATGCCGATCTTCATGAGCTCTCCAGTGCAGTACGCGGTTTCGGGGTATCGCCTTTGTCGGAACCCCGCGGGGCGTCACGGCATTCCGGCCCCTCCGCTACTTCCGGGTGGATTTTCGGCCATTTTCCGCGGCGTGAGAACCGAAGCGGCCCAAGGGCAGTCTTTCGGGGCAGCGCCGGGGACCGTGCCGGCGCATATCGCACACGGGGAAAGGTACGAAAATATGCTCAAGCTTCCGGCCAAGCGCACGTCCATTGCCCTCGCCACCGCGGCGGCCGCCGCCGCGGCCGCGGTATCCCTCACTTTCGTCACCAGCGCGTCCGCTTCCACGCCCGCCCCGCACTCCGCGCGGACGGCGGCCGCCCTGCCGGTCGTGTCGGGCAGCCCCGAGGGCGCGTTCACCCGGATCGCCGACTTCTACGGCTCCTACATCGACGCCGTCTACGACGGTGACGGCAAGACGGCCGACCAATTGCGCGCCTTCTACCTCTCCAAGCCCCTCCAGCAGGAGCTGGAGCAGTGGGAGGCCGCGAACCACGCGAACGGCGTGCTGCGCGCACAGAACGTGCCCCTCCAGTGGAAGGTCGCCTCCACCGGCAGCGGCACGGGCAAGACGAACGCCACGGTCACCTTGACCTGGGGCGGCGGCGACACCACCGAGATCCACGTCCAGGCCGACCTCAAGACGCGCAAGATCACCGCGATCCAGGGCTGATCCGCGATCCGACGCACGAGGGGCCCGCCGGCGGCGGGCCCCCTCGTACTGTCACACCTCGTCCGGACCGGGCTCAGGCACCACTCGCGCCGAGCATGTCCTCGCGCTCCACCAGCTTCACCCGCTCGCGCCCCTGCGGCTCGCCCAGCGCCCTCTCCGCGGCGTCGAGCTTGTACCAGCCCTCCCAGGTGGTGAAGCGGACCTGCCGCTCCGCCAGGAACGCCTCGACCGCTTCCGGCGCGGGCGCGGCCGGGGTGAGCAGCCGTCCTTCGGCGTGGTCCGCGAGCAGGTTGGCCACGGTCTCGTTCGCGTCGCCCTTGGTGTGGCCGATCAGGCCGATGGGCCCGCGCCGGATCCAGCCGGTGACGTACGTCGAGGGCAGGTGCGCACCGGCCTCGATCACCCGGCCGCCCTCGTCGGGGACCGTGCCGGACTCGACGTCCCACGGGAGCTTGGGCAGCTCGTCGGAGAGGTAGCCCACCGCCCGGTACACCGACTGGACGTCCCAGTCCGTGAACCGGCCCGTGCCCGTGACGTTGCCCGTGCCGTCGAGTTCGGTGCGCTCGGTGCGCAGGCCGACGACCTTGCCGTCCTCGCCGAGCACCTCGACGGGCGATTCGAAGAAGTGCAGGAAGAGCTTGTGCGGGCGGTCGCCGGCATCGCGGATCGCCCAGTTCTCCAGGGTCTTGGCGACCATGTCGGCCTGCTTGTTGGCGCGGCGGGTGGCGATCGAGCCCTCGTCGTAGTCGATGTCCTCGGGGTTGACGATGACCTCGATGTTCGGCGAGTGGTCCAGCTCGCGCAGCTCCATCGGGCTGAACTTCGCCTGCGCCGGGCCGCGGCGGCCGAAGACGTGCACTTCGAGCGCCCGGTTGGCCTTGAGGCCTGCGTAGACGTTCGGCGGGATCTCGGTGGGCAGCAGCTCGTCGGCCGTCTTCGCGAGGATGCGGGCCACGTCGAGCGCGACGTTGCCGACGCCCAGGACCGCGACCTTCTCGGCTTCCAGCGGCCAGGTGCGCGGGACGTCCGGGTGGCCGTCGTACCAGGACACGAAGTCGGCGGCGCCGTACGAGCCGTCCAGTTCGACGCCCGGGATCCGCAGCTCGCGGTCGGCGGTGGCACCCGTGGAGAAGACCACCGCGTCGTAGAACCCGCGCAGCTCGTCGAGGGAGATGTCGTTCGGGTAGTCGACGTTGCCGAAGAGGCGGACCTGCGGCTTGTCGAGCACCTGGTGCAGGGCGGTGATGATGCCCTTGATCCGCGGGTGGTCGGGGGCGACGCCGTAGCGGATCAGGCCGAAGGGGGCCGGCATCCGTTCGAAGAGGTCGATGGAGACGCCGGGTTCGACGGCCGCCTCGGACTTCAGCAGCGCGTCGGCCGCGTAGATGCCGGCGGGGCCGGCGCCGACTATCGCTACCCGCAGAGGGCGAGGCATGGTGTGGGTTCCCTTCGACCGACAACTGGCTGATCAAGGGAACCCTAAGCTAAGGCGACCCTAACCCGGCACCCGGCCCCTGCTTATGACCTCATAAACAGCTCTTATGGCAACCCAAAGGGCCGCTTTGGGGTGCGGCCGGGGGCTCAGGCCTCGTACTCGGTGAGGTCGATGGAGTGCACGTCGAGCAGGGCGCCGGACTCGGGGGCCTCGACCCGCCGGTCCGATTCCATGCCCAGCTTGCGGATGACGTTCTCGGACTCCTCGTTGCCCGCCCGGTTGACTGCGATCACCCGGTCCAGTCCGCGGTCCTGGAGGGCGAACTCCAAGGTGGCCTGGGCGGCCTCCGAGGCGTACCCCTGGCCCCAGAACGGGCGGCCGAGACGCCAGGTGATCTCCACGGCCGGCATGACCGCGGGCAGCCACTCCGGCACCGTGAGGCCGACGACGCCGATCAGCTCACCGGAGGCCAGCAGCTCCACGGCGAAGAGGCCGAAACCCTCCTCGTCCCACTCGTCCTCCCAGCGCTCGATGGCATCGGCCGTCTCCTCCGGGTCGAGCGTGGATCCGTCACCGATCCAGCGCATCACCTCGGGGTCGGCGTTGATCTCGGACAGCGGGACGAGGTCGTCGTCGGTCCAGCGGCGGAGCAGCAGGCGGGGGGTACGGATCTCGGTCATGCCCTCATCCTGCCGAACGCGGCCCCACCAGGGTTAATCGGGCCCCCGCCAGGGGGCTCAGCGGTGGCGCAGCAGGTAGTGGACGGTGCCGTCCACGGCGGCCTCCCGCTCGAATCCGGCCCGCCGGACGACGGCGTGCGAGGGGGCGTTGGCGTCTTCGACCACGGCTCGCAGCGCGGTCAGGCCCGGCTGCGCGAAGGCCCACCCGGCCAGCGCGCGCACGGCTTCGGTGGCGTGTCCGCGGCCCCGGGCCGAGGGGACGAGGTCGTAGCCGATCTCCGCGTGCCCTTCGGGGTCGGGCGCGCCGTGGAAGCCGATGCCGCCGATCGCCCGGTGGTCGGCTTCGCGGACGATGGCGTACGGGCCCCAGCCGGGGTGGTACTCCCCGACCTCGCGCGCCAGGCCCAGCATCCCGGCTGCGATCCGGGTTCCCTCGGGCGGGCCGTCGTCGGCCCAGACGAAGCCGCCGGGGCCGCCGGTGTGCAGGTCGGCGGCGGCCGGGGGGCCGATCTCGCACAGCACCACGCCCGCGCCCCTGACCGGGTCGGCGTACCAGCGCCAGTCGCGCCGGCGCGGCAGGTCCGGGAGGTCGGCCCGGCCGGTCGCGGCCAGGAGCGAGCCCCACGCGTCCGCGGCGGCGGAGCGCGGGGCGTGCGGGAAGAGCCGGTCGAGGACCAGGGCGCTGGTCCGCGCGGAACCGGCCCGGTCGGCGGCGCCCAGGCCGCGGCGGATGTCGTGGGTGTGCAGCAGCAGCTCGGCGGCGCCCATGGCGGCGAACCCGTCGGCGCCGGCCGCGCCCGCGGGGTGCCAGGCCGGGTCTTGCGGGCCGGCCGCGCGGACGGCGGCCGCCAACAGCTGCCCGGCGGCCGCGACGAGGTCGATCAGGCCGCCGGGCGGGGTCCGGGGGGCTGCACCGACGGTGAGCGGCAGCCGGGAGGCGGGGACGCGGCCGGCCAGCTGAGCGGCGAACGCCGTGAGGTCCGCGGTCAGGTGGACGGCCGTGTCGTGGCAGCTCCACTCCAGCCCCGCCGCCGGTACGGACCAGTCGCGGTCCGCCACCTCGCGCAGGGCGCCCACCGCTTCCGCGACGGTGCGGGTGAGGTCGCGGGCGGTGAAGAGCGTCATGGCGTCGACCCTAAGCGCTGTCCGGGGTCCGGTCCGGCTCCGTGCGGTCAGTCGGGGAGGCCGGAGCCGCAGCGGGAGCAGTAGCGGGCCTCGCGTTCGGAGGCGAGCCGGCCGCAGTTGGCGCACACCCGGTGCAGGAGGCAGGCCGGTTCGCCGCCCTCGGCGGCGGACGGCGCAGCGATGCCGAGGCCGGGGCGGCGCGGGTGGACCGTGAGGTAGGCGATGCCGTCCGGGCCCGCGGTGAGGGAGCGCCGGGTGTTCTTGGCCAGTAGGGCCGCGGTGTGGGGCCGCAGGCCGCGGGGGCCGTCGTCGGTGTCGAGCCGGCCGCTGCCCTCGACCACCACCAGCAGCACGTCGAGCAGCGGTTCGCGGTGTTCGGCGATCGAGCCGCCGGGCGGCAGCCGGATCAGGTTGGCGTCCAGTGCGCGTCCCGCCTCGGTCAGCCGCCAGAGCGCGCCGGTGGCGTCGGCGGGGGCCTGCGCGATGACCGCGTCCAGGTCGGTGGGGGCACCGGCGAGGTGCGAGTGCGTCGTCATGTTCGTCCTTCCTGGTCCCTCAGCGGGACTGCCCGGTGGCCCCCGCAGTCATACACGATCGGTTCCGGTCATTCGTGGCCGATCGGCACTTTGCCGACCCCCGACAACGGTCGTCGTACGCCTGACCGATAAAATCAGGACACCGCGATCTCCCCATCAGGTCACCGCCTGCCGCCCCGCCCCTGCCGCCGTGTGCCCCGGCCCGGCCGCCCGCACCGGAAAACGCCCTGCCGCACATGAGTTCCGACACCGCCCTGTATCCGCCCCCGCCCGCCGTCGACGGCCTCGTCCCGGCCGGACCCGTCGTCCCCGAGCCGTCCCGGCAGACCCGGACCCTGACCGGCAGGGCTCCGGCGCGCCCCACCCCGGCCGCCGCCTTCCACAGTGTCAGCGCCGTCACCACCGTACTCCTGGGCCTCGTGGCGATCGGCGCGATGATCCACGAGCCGGTGCTGGTACCACCGCTCGCCGCCAGCGCCGCCCTGGTGCACAGCGCCCCCACGCTGCCGCTGGCGCAGCCGCGCGGGGTGGTGCTGGGCCACCTGCTGGGCGCGGCCGTCGGCTACGGGGTGCTCGCGCTGGCCGGCAGCAGCGCCTGGGCGGCCGCCGTCGCCGCGGGCGTCACCCTGGCCCTGCTCATCCTCGCTCGGACCCCGCACTCCGCGGCCTGCGCGACCGCCGTCATCGTCGTGCTCCAGACCCCGGCGTCGGGCAGGTTCGTGCCGCTGCTGTTCGGTTCGACCGTCCTGCTCGTCCTCACCGGCTACGCCGGCTCCCGCATCCGCCGGAAGGCCCCGAAGTACCCTGCCTATTGGTGGTGACTCCACAGTGGCGCGCCTGCGCGCCACCGAGGGTGCTCGGGCGCTACTTCTTGTGACCGGACGGGGCGGTCACGGTGGCGGTGAAGGGCGGAACAAGCGGTGGAGATTTCAACGAAGGACGTGTTCGGGGCACCCTGCTGGGTCAGCTTGATGGCCCGCGACCTGGAGGCCTCCCAGCGGTTCTACGCGGCAGTGGTGGGCTGGAGCTTCCGGCGCACGCGCCTCGGTGAGGGTTTCTCCGTGGCCCGGGTCGACGGGGTGCCGGTGGCCGGCATCGGTGCCCTCGCCGTGGACCTGGCGGTGGCGGTGGCCTGGACCCCGTACTTCGCGGTGGACGACGCGGACGTGGCGGTGAGCCGGATCAGGGAGCGCAGCGGCACCGTCGCCGTGGGGCCGGTCTCCTTCCCCATCGGCGGCCGCGGCGCGCTGGCGGCCGATGTGGACGGCGCGGTGTTCGGGATCTGGGAGGGCCCGGTGCCCTCCGACTGGCGGGTGGGCCGCGGTCCGGCCCCGGCGTGGCTGGAGCTGCGGACCCGCAACGCGTTCGACGCGGCCCTGTTCTACGGGGAGGTGCTGGAGTGGGCCACCGGCCGGCCGGGCTGCTGCGAGGTCTCCTACGAGGAGGACCAGGTGGTGCTGCGGCACGACGGGGAGCCCGTCGCCAGGCTGAACAGCGGGCCCGTTGAGGCGGCCTCGTACAGCCCGCACAGCCGGCCCCGCTGGCACGTGCACTTCAGGGTGCCGCGGCTGGAGCCGGCCATCGAGGCGGCCGTCTCGCTCGGCGGCCGCACCGTCTCGGACGTCACCTCCAACGCCCGGGAGCGGTGGGTGGCGCTGCGCGATCCGGACGGGGCCCTGTTCACCCTCACGACGTCCCTGTCGACGCCGCTGGAGCTGTGATCTCCGATGTGCCCGGCGCGCCGTCCCTTGTCACACTGGGCACAGGAGGTGCGCGATGGACCCGGTGGCGGCGCTGAACCGCATCGCCTTCCTGCTGGAGCGCGGCCGGGCCCCGACCTACCGGGTGCAGGCCTTCCGCACGGCGGCGGGCGTGGTCGAACGGCTCGGCCCGGAAGAGGTGGCCCAGCGGGCGGCGGCCGGTTCCCTGGAGGCCGTGAAGGGGCTGGGGCCCAAGACCGCCCAAGTGGTACGGGAGGCGGTCGCCGGGGAGATCCCGGGCTACCTGCGCAAGCTGGAGGACGAGGTCGCGGCGCACCCCGAGGGACCGCCCGCCACCGAGGCCGCCCGTGCGCTGCGGGCGGCGCTGCGCGGTGACTGCCACCTGCACTCCGAGTGGTCCGACGGCGGCAGTCCCATCGAGGCCATGGGCCGGACCGCCGCCGAGCTGGGCCACGAGTGGGCCGTCCTGACGGACCACTCGCCGAGTTTGAAGGTGGCCCGGGGGCTCTCGTCGGAGCGGTTGCGCGAGCAGCTGGACGTGGTGGCGGAGCTGAACGCGCGGTGGGCGCCGTTCCGGCTGCTCACCGGCATCGAGTGCGACATCCTGCTCGACGGGTCGCTCGACCAGGACCCGGAGCTGCTGGACCGGCTCGACCTGGTGGTGGGCTCCGTCCACTCGAAGCTGCGCATGGACGCCCCGGCCATGACCCGCAGGATGCTCGCGGCGGTGCGCAATCCGCTGCTGGACGTCCTGGGGCACTGCACCGGGCGGCTGCTGACGGGAAGGACCCGTCCGGAGTCGGAGTTCGACGCGACCGCGGTGTTCGAGGCGTGCGCGGAGTCCGGCACGGCCGTGGAGATCAACAGCAGGCCGGAGCGGCTGGACCCGCCGCGGCGGCTCTTGCGGCTGGCCGTGGCCTGCGGAACCCTCTTCGCCGTCGACACGGACGCGCACGCCCCCGGACAGCTGGACTGGCAGCTGCTGGGCTGCGAGCGGGCGGTGGAGTGCGGGGTGACGGCGGACCGGGTGGTCAACACCTGGCCGGCGGACGACCTGCTCGCCTGGACCCGCACCCGGCGGCCGCCCTTGCGGCGGTCCGAAGCCGTCTCGTAGGCGTGTAACGGGCGTCCGGGGGTTCATGCCCGGCGGCGACGGGGCAGACGTACCGGACACAGCAACCGACCTCTTGCGAAGGGACCTACACCGTGTCGCGATCGAGGATTCTCGTAGTGGGCGCCGGCTTCGCCGGGGTGGAGTGCGTACGGCGGCTGGAGCGCCGGCTGTCCCCCGCCGAGGCCGAGATCTCACTGGTCACACCGTTCTCGTACCAGCTCTACCTGCCGTTGCTGCCTCAGGTGGCGGCCGGGGTGCTGACCCCGCAGTCCGTCGCCGTCTCGCTGCGGCGCAGCAGCAAGCACCGCACCCGGATCATCCCGGGCGGGGCGATCGGCGTGGACCCGAAGGCCAAGGTCTGCGTGATCCGCAAGATTACCGGCGAGACCGTCGACCAGGCCTACGACCTGCTGGTCCTGGCGCCGGGCAGCGTCACCCGTTCGTTCGACATCCCCGGGCTGGGCGAGTACGCCCGGGGCATGAAGACCCTCGCCGAAGCGGCGTACTTGCGCGACCACGTGATCGCGCAGCTCGACCTGGCCGACGCCAGCCAGGACGAGGCGGAGCGTACGGCGCGGCTGCAGTTCGTGGTGGTCGGCGGCGGTTACGCGGGCACCGAGACGGCCGCCTGCCTCCAGCGCCTGACCTGCAACGCGGCGGGCCGCTACCCCCGGCTCGACCCGCGCCGGATCAAGTGGCACCTGGTGGACCTGGCCCCCAAGCTGATGCCGGAGCTGGGCGACAAGCTCGGCAGGACCGCCCTCGACATCCTGCGCCGGCGCGGCATCGAGGTGTCGCTCGGCGTGTCGGTGGCCGAGGTGGACGCCGAGAAGGTGACGCTCACCGACGGCCGGGTGCTGCCGAGCCGGACGCTGATCTGGACGGCGGGGGTGGCCGCCAGCCCACTGGTGGGCACGCTCGACACGGAGACCCTCAAGGGCCGGCTGGTGGTGCGCCCGGACCTGACGGTGCCGGGCGCCGACGGGGTGTTCGCCCTCGGGGACGCGGCCGCCGTACCGGACCTGGCGAGGGGCGGGGAGGCGCTGTGCCCGCCGACGGCGCAGCACGCCATGCGGCAGGGGCGGGCCGCCGCCGAGAGCGTCATCGCGACGCTGCGGGGCGAGGCGCCGCGCCCGTACGTGCACAAGGACCTCGGCCTGGTGGTGGACCTCGGCGGGCGGGACGCGGTCTCCAAGCCGCTCGGCGTGGAACTGCGGGGCCTGCCGGCGCAGGCGGTGGCGCGCGGCTACCACTGGTCGGCGCTGCGGACCAATGTGGCCAAGACCCGGGTGCTGACGAACTGGCTGCTCAACGCCGTCGCGGGGGACGACTTCGTCCGTACCGGCTTCCTCGCCCAGCGGCCCGCCACGCTGCGGGACTTCGAACACACCGACTCCTACCTGACGCCGGAACAGGTCCGCGAGCACACCGCGGCACTGCACGCGCGGAGCTGAGCCGGAGATTCACAGGCTGCCCGCGCCGCGGGCCAGGAGCAGGACGACGTCGGCGGCCGCGACCGCGAGCGTGCCGAGGAACGGGACGGGGCCGCGGCCCCGGCCGGTGGCGAGGAGCACGGCCGCCGTCAGGGCGAGCAGCCCCCACCGGAGCGGGGTCACCGGCCCCGGCGGTCCGACGACCAGGGCGGCGGCCGAGCCGAGTACGAGGAGGGCGGCCAGCGCGGCCGAGCGGCGGGCGCCGAGCCGTTGCGGGAGCCCGGTCACGCCGGTGGCCAGGTCGTCCGCGATGTCGGGCAGCACGTTGGCGAAGTGGGCGCCGACGCCGAGCAGTGCGGCGGCCGCGCCGAGCCACAGCGGCGGCCACTGCCGCCCCGGGAGGCCGAGCGTGACGAAGGCCGGGAGTAGGCCGAAGGCGAGGGCGTACGGGATCCAGGACGCGAGGGTGCTCTTGAGCCACAGGTTGTACGCCCAGGCGGCCGCCACCGCACACAGGTGCACGGTGCCCGCGAGCCACCCCGAGGCCAGGGAGAGCACCGCGCACAGCGCCAGCGCCGCGGTCGCGGCGGCGCTGACCGTCGTCGGCCGCACCGCCCCGACCGCCAAGGGCTTGTCCGGCCGGCCCGTGAGCCGGTCGCGCCGCAGGTCGGCCCGGTCGTTGCACCACCCCACCGAGAGCTGGCCGAGCGCGACGGCACCGGCCGAGGCCGCACAGCCGGCGGGTCCGCGTCCGGCGGCCGCGGCCAGCACGGCGGTGAAGAGGGTGACGGCGGCCGCCGGGAGCGGGTGGCAGGCGGCGAGCAGCGCGGCGGCGACGGTCCCGGGGCCGGGGCGGGCGGCGGTTTCCCCGGGCGGCGCGGTCTCGCGGGTGACGGGCACGGCTCCACGCTAAGGGCCGCGCCCCCGGGCCGCGGGCCGGACGGGCCGCGGCACGCCCGGTTCGTACGGTTCAGTGAAAAATGCCGCTTCTTGCCTATGTTGGGGCGATGACACGTGTCCTGGCAGTGAGCAGCGTGTTCCCGCCCCACGCCTACCGGCAGTCGGAGATCACCGAGGCGCTCGCCCGCTGCCTGCCGCCGGGGTCCGACCGCGGCCTGCTGCGCCGGGTGCACGCCTCGGTGCGGGTCGACCGCCGCCATCTGGCGCTCCCGCTGGAGCGGTACGGCCGCGGGAACGACTTCGGGACCACCAACGCCCTGTTCGTGGAGTCGGCGCTGGACCTCGGTGCCCGCGCGGTCCGGGACGCCCTCGCCGACGGCTCCCTCGCCGCGCGGGACGTGGACCTGGTCATGTCGACGACGGTGACCGGGCTCGCCACCCCCTCGCTGGAGGCGCGGCTGGCCGCCCGCACCGGTCTGCGGCCCGACGTACGGCGGCTGCCGCTGTTCGGGCTGGGCTGCGCGGCGGGCGCCGCCGGCCTCGGCCACCTGCACGACCACCTCACGGGCCGGCCGGGGCACGCCGCGCTGCTGCTCTCCACGGAGCTGTGCTCGCTCACCCTCCAGCCCGCCGACACCTCGATGGCGAACCTGGTGGCCGGGGCGCTCTTCGGGGACGGGGCGGGGGCGCTGCTGGCGGTGGGCCCCGGCCATCCGCGCTACGGGAGCGCCGCCGGGCCCACGGTGGTGGACGCGCGCAGCCGCCTCTACCCGGGGACCGAGTCCCTGCTCGGCTGGGACATCGGCCACTGGGGCTTCCGCATGGTGATGGGCCGGGAACTGCCCGGGCTGATCAGGCTGCACGTCGCCGAGGAGGTCGAGGCCTTCCTCGCCGGGCACGACCTCAAGCCGGCCGACGTGGCCGCCTGGATCTGCCATCCGGGCGGCCCGAAGATCCTCGACGCCCTCGGGGAAGCCCTGGGGCTCGCCGACTCGGCACTCGCCGCCAGCCGGCGTTCGCTGGCGATGGCGGGGAACCTCTCCTCCGCCTCCGTGCTGCACATCCTCGGCGGGCTCCAGAGCGCCGGCCCGCCACCGCCGGGCTCGGTCGGGCTGATGATCGCCTTCGGTCCGGGCTTCGCCTCCGAACTCGTCCTCCTGCGCTGGTGACGCCCTCATGCCGATGACCTGGTACCTGCTGCTCCTCGCCCTCGTGGCGGCCGAGCGCCTCGCCGAACTCGCCGTGGCCCGCCGCAACGCGGCCTGGAGCCTGGCGCGCGGCGCCCGGGAGTACGGCCGCGGCCACTACCCGGCCATGGTGGCCCTGCACACGGCGCTGCTGGCCGGATGCGCCGTCGAACCGTGGGCGGCGGGACGGCCGTTCCTGCCGCTGCTCGGCTGGCCGGCGCTCGTCCTGGCCCTGGCCGCGCAGGGGCTGCGCTGGCGGTGCATCGCCGCGCTCGGCCCGCGGTGGAACACCCGGGTGCTGGTCGTGCCCGGGCTGGCGCCGGTCTCGGCCGGGCCCTACCGGCTGCTGCGCCACCCCAACTACCTGGCGGTGGTGGTGGAAGGGTTCGCGCTGCCGCTGGTCCACTGCGCCTGGGCGACGGCGGCCGGTTTCTGCGTACTGAACGCGCTGCTGCTGCGGGTGCGGATCCGCTGCGAGGATTCCGCGCTGGCGGCCGCCCGTACCGGCGGCGGCCTCGTGGGCGCCGCGCCGTGATCGACCTGCTCGTGGCTGGCGGCGGTCCGGCCGGGCTGGCGACCGCCATCCAGGGCGCCCTGGCCGGGCTGGAGGTCGTGGTCGCCGAGCCGCGCCCGACCCCGATCGACAAGGCCTGCGGCGAGGGGCTGATGCCGGGCGCCGTGCGCCGGCTGGCGGAACTGGGCGTCCCGGTCACGGGCCGCGCCTTCCACGGCATCCGCTACGTCGACGGGGTGAACGGGCAGCGGGCGGAGGGGCTGTTCCGGGACGGGCCCGGGCGCGGGGTACGGCGGACGGACCTCCAGGCGGCGCTCGCGGCGCGGGCCGCGGACCTCGGTGTACGGGTGGTCGCACGGCGGGTGGCGGAGGTCCGCCAGGACGAGCACCGGGTCGGGGCGGCGGGCTTGACCGCCCGGTACCTGGTGGCGGCGGACGGCCTCCACTCGCCGGTCCGGCGCGCGCTGGGACTGTCGGCGCCGCCCGCGCCGCGGCGGCCGGCCCGCTACGGTCTGCGCCGCCACTACGCGGTGGCGCCGTGGAGCGACCTGGTGGAGGTGCACTGGGCGGCGCGGTGCGAGGCGTACGTGACGCCGCTCGGGCCGCGCCGGATCGGGGTGGCGGTGCTGACCTGCGAGCAGGCCCCGTTCGAGGAGCAACTGGCCCGGTTCCCGCTGCTGTCGGCCCGGCTGCCGCCGCCCGGGCCGGGTGACGCGGTGCGTGGCGCGGGGCCGCTGCGCCAGCGCTCCCGCGCCAGGGTGGCGGGGCGGGTGCTGTTCGTCGGGGACGCCGCGGGGTACGTCGACGCACTGACCGGGGAGGGCCTCACGCTGGCGCTGGCGGCAGCGGGGGAACTCGTACGGTGCGTACGGGCGGGACGGCCGCAGGAGTACGAGCGGGCCTGGCGGGAGGTGTCGCGGAGCTACCGCGCGCTGACCGGGTCCCTGTTGTGGGCGCGCGGGCGGCCCTGGCTGGCCGGGCGGATCGTGCCGGCCGCCGCGCGGCTGCCCGGGGTGTTCACGCGGGCGGTCAACCTGCTCGCCTGACGGACCGCGGGGCCCGGGCGGCGGCTCGCCGCCCGGGCCCCCGCGGTGGGGCCGGTCCGGGAGGTCAGGCGCCGTCGCCCTCCTCGGCCACCGCGGCCCGCCGGGAGCCGTAGGTCAGGGCCAGTCCGGCGAGCACGGAACCCGCGCCGGCGCACAGGACGGTGATGACGCCCGCCCAGGCGTGGGGGCCGCCCAGGGCTCCCGCCAGCGGGTCGAACACGGCGATCCCGCCCGCCAGGTGCAGCGCGACGACCGCGAGCGTGGCGACCGCCGCGGCCCGCCACACCGCCTGGGTGTCCCACACCGCCAGCAGCACGCCCAGCCCCAGACAGAGCACCGAGACGGCCGTGGGCAGGTAGCCGATCGGGTCCACGGCCGGCAGGGCGGCCAGGTTGCCGGGCAGGTGCATGACCCCGCACAGCAGCAGTACGGCGGCCGCGGGCCAGCGCAGCACGTGGTGCAGGACGCCGCGCCGGGCCGGGCCGGGCTCGCGGCCGGGGGCAGGCGGCGCGGGGGCCTGCTCGGGGCGCTGCGCCGTGGCCGGATCCGCGGGGAGGCCGCCGCCCGGGCCCCCGGCCCCGCCGTCGTCGGCGCCGGGTGCCCGGGCGGCGGGCGGCTCGGGGGCGCTGGGCCCGCCGGGAGGCGGTTCACCGGTGGGCGGTTCGGTGGCGTCGGCGGCGGGTTCCGGGGGCTGGTCGGAGCCGGCGCCGAGCGACCTGGCCAGGAGGGCCACGTCCTCGATGGGCCGGCCGAGGGCGGCGGCGCGCAGCGTGATGCCGGCCTCCACCTCTCCGTCGGGCGGCTCGCCCAGCAGGGCGACCATGTGCCGGACGTCGTCGACGGAACGCGTCACGGCGGCCGCGGCCAACGCCTCCTGCCCGGACCGGGACAGCAGACCGGTCTCCTTCAGGAGGCCGACCAGGGCGGTGACCTCCTCGACCGGCCGGCAGGTGGCCGCCGTGTCCAGCAGGGTCCGTACGGACTCCGGCGGTTCACCGGCCGGCCCGGTGGACGGGGGGCGCCCGGCACTGCCGGCTTCCGCGGCCCGCTCCTCGGCGGCGGGGGCGCGGTCCTGGAGGGGTTCGGGGATGCCGTCGCGGTCGTCGTACCGTGCCGCCGCGCGGGTGTTGCGGTCATTCATGGAAAGCTCCGTTCGCCGACGCACGGGGTCTACACATCGCACGCCGGTCATCGTGCGTCATGGGAATCGCACGCTTGGTTGCATTGAGCGGCACATGCGGGCACTGCGCCATTCGGGGCGGGCAAACGGGGGGTGGCGCGGCGCCGGTGATTTCCCGGGCCGCCTCGGGGCAAGCGGTCTTGCATGACTGTCTATCTCGTCACCATCCCCGGCACCCTGCTGACCGAGCTCACCCCCGAGGCCCGGGCGCGGCTGGTGGGCGCGCTGCGGCCGGCGGATCCGCGGGGCACCGAGCTGGGGGTGGCGGAGGACCTGGACATCCTGTCGTTCTACTCCGGCTCCTCCGCGTTCAGCCTCCACGTGGAGGTGGAGGCGTCCGACACCGCGTCGGCGGTCGACAAGGCGCGGGACCTGGCGTCGTCGGCGCTGCACGGCGCCGGGCTGGATCCCGGGGCCGCCCCGCTGGGCGATCCCGTGATCACGGGGATCGCCGGCGAGTAGCCCACCCGCGGTGGCGGGCCGCGGGCCGGACGGGGCTTCGAGATGCGTGCGCGCCGCGCTGCTGGTTCCCTGGTTCCGCCCGCTCTCCACCACTGAGCCAAGGAGCAGATCATGAGCGTTGCAGGCGGATCCGGTGGCCGGTCGCGGCAGTTGCGCGAGAAGGCCCAGGAGATGAGGACGGCGGCGGCGCGGTCCGACGACCCCCAGGAGCGCAAGCGGCTGGAGGACAAGGCCCGCCGGCTCCAGGAGCAGAGCGAGATGGAGAGCCGCGTCATGGACGACCCCGGCATGGACCCGCGGTAGCGGACGGGGCGCCGTGAAGGCAACGGAGGTACTGGCCGACGCCTACGGACGGGTCCGCGAGGTGGTGCACGAGGTGCTGGACGGGCTCTCGGCCGAGGAACTCAACGCGCGGGTCGACCCGGCGGCGAACTCCGTCGCGTGGCTGGTCTGGCACCTGACCCGGGTGCAGGACGACCACGTGGCGGACGCGGCCGGGCTGGAGCAGGTGTGGCACGCCCGGGGCTGGGCGGAACGGTTCGCGCTGCCGCTGCCGGCCGACGCCACCGGCTACGGCCACACGGCGCGGGAGGCCGGGAAGGTCCGGGTCGATTCGGGCGAGCTGTTGCTCGGCTACTTCGACGCCGTGCACGAGCAGACCCTGCGGTTCGTCCGGGGCCTGGGGGCCGCCGACCTGGGCCGGGTGGTCGACGAGCGCTGGGATCCGCCGGTCACCCTGGGGGTGCGGCTGGTGAGCGTGCTGACCGACGACCTCCAGCACGCCGGCCAGGCGGCTTTCGCCCGGGGCGTGCTGGAGCGCCGGTAGCGGTGCCGGGATCCCGCGCCGCCCGGGCCGCGGTCCGGGCGGCGCGCGGCGTCCTCCCCGGGCACGTCGTGGGCGGCGCGCCGATGAATCCGGGCCGGCGCGGCGGTCTTGATTCCAAGGGGCCGTCCGCTGCCGGACGTACGCCCGTCGCAGCCTTCGGGAAGGTGGAGTCATGACCAGCCTGCGCGAGATCCTGGCACCGCACGTGAGCAGCGGATACCTGCCGGGGGCGGTGGGCTTGGTGGCCCACGGCGACCGGATCGAGGTGGCGGCCGTCGGCTCGGCCGGGATCGGCGGCTTCGCGCCCATGGCCCGGGACACGATCTTCCGGGTGGCCTCGCTGACCAAGCCGGTCGCGGCCGCGGCGGCGATGACGCTGGTCGAGGAGGGCCGGCTCGCCCTCGACGAACCGGTCCGCGACCGGCTGCCGGAACTCGCCTCGCCCGTGGTCGTCCGTACGCCGTCGAGCCCGGTGGACGACGTCGTGCCGGCCGAGCGGCCGATCACGGTGGAGCACCTGCTGACGTCCCGGGCGGGGTACGGATTTCCCCAGGACTTCACGCTGCCCGCGGTGCGGGCGCTGTTCACCGAGCTCAAGCAGGGTCCCCCGCAGCCCCGGCTGATCGCGGAGCCGGACGCGTGGATGAAGACTCTGGCCCGGATCCCGCTGCTGTACCAGCCGGGTGAGGCCTGGCTCTACAACACGTGCTCCGACATCCTCGGCGTGCTGATCGCCCGCGTCGCCGGGCAGCCGTTGCCCGAGTTCCTCGCGGAGCGGATCTTCGAGCCGCTCGGGATGCGGGACACGGGATTCGCCGTCCCGGCGGCCGACCTGGGCCGGTTCACCGGGTACTACCGGGGCGGCGGCCAAGGCGGCGCAGACGCACTGGAGCCGGTGGACGCCCCCGACGGGCAGTGGAGCCGGATGCCGGCCTTCCCCTCCGCTGCGGGCGGGCTGGTTTCGACGGCGGACGACCTCTGCTCCTTCGGCCGGATGCTGCTCGCCGGCGGGTTGGCCGACGGGCGCCGCCTGCTCTCCGCCGAGTCGGTCCGGCAGATGACCAGCGACTGGCTGACCCCCGCCCAGCGGGCCGGTGGCGCGCTCTTCCTGGAGGGCCAGGGCTGGGGGTTCGGCGGCAGCGTGGACGTGGCGCGCCGGAACCTCTGGAACCAGCCCGGGCGTTACGGATGGATCGGCGGCACCGGGACGGCGTCGCACATCGTCCCGGCCACCGGCTCCGTCACGGTCCTGCTCACCCAGCGGGAACTGGGCGGCCCGGCCTCGCCCGCCCTGATGCAGGAGTTCTGGCGGTACGCGGCCGGGTCCTGACCGGACCCCCGGTCAGCGCCGGACGTTCCAGCCGACCGTGGTGCGCAGGCTCGCGGAGATCTGCGGGTCGCGCACCGAAGACGTCCCGTCCTCGGTGGTGACCGTCAGCTTGCGGGCCTTCCAGCCGGAGAGGGGCAGCTCCCCCACCCGTACGTCGGTCCGCCCGGCGAATCGTTTCAGCTCGTGGCCGTCCAGGTACCAGCGGACCACGAGCTGACGGCCGTCGGGGGCGGCGAGGCGCGCGACGGAGACCTTCGCCCGGTCGCGCGGGCGCAGGGTACGGCCGGTGGGGGTGAGCGGGGTGAGGGTATGGGCGTGCCGGTGGAAGCCAGCGATCATCGCCTCGACGCCGGGGAGGCTGAACGGCTTGCCGAGCACCCGCATGATCGAGTTGTCGGTGGGCCGGTAGAGGCCGGTGACGTAGTATCCGCCGCCTTCGTAGGCGCCCACCGTGCCGCCGTCGGGGGAGGGTTCGCCGAGCCACCGGTACCACTTGGCGCGGGCGTCGCGCATGCGGTCGGCAGTGAGGGTGGAGGTGTTCGACTCTGCGGGCTCGGGGCCGGTGTACTGCTCGTAGCCGGGGGTGTCGGGGTAGAAGTACTCGTCGGCGAGCTTGCCGAGCGAGTGACCGGTCTCGTGGATGGCCACCTGGCCGGACTTCGGGTTGCCCGCGGAGGCGGTCGAGATGCCCTCGTAGCCGAGGCCGGGGCTGGGCTCGTTGTAGCCGGCCCCGCCGTACTTGGTGCTGTTGGACAGGACGATGACCAGATCGGCGGCGGGTGCCTTCGCCACGTACGCGTCCACCTTGGGCTGGTCCACGCACAGCAGCCGTTCGATGCCCTCGCACCAGAAGTAGGAGCCGAGGGCCGTGTCGCGGGTGGTGGCGGCGTCCGGGTCGCCGGAGACGCCGGACTCGCGGGAGACGGCGTCGACGGTCCAGACGTTGAACAGGCTGCGGTAGGTCGCGTACGGCTCGACGGCCGTGACCTCGGCCCACTTCTGCCGGGCGTCGGCGTGGAACTTCCCCAGTTCGGCGGCGGTGTAGCCGTCACCGATGACGACGACGTCGAGACGGTCGGCGGTGGGCCCGTTGTCGACCGTCTTGGTGACCTCCCCGTCGGCCTCGCGTTCGGCGGCGGAGAGCCCGGGCGGCGCCGTGCCGCGGCCGGCGGCCGGGACGCGGACGTGGCCGGATCCGGCTTCGCCGCCCTGTTCGGGCCCCGGCACCTCGACCTCCACCCGGTGCGACGCCGGCGGGCCGGGCGGCGGGGCCGCCGCTGCGGCGGGTACGGCGGCCAGGAGAACGGCGCTCGCCCCGAGGGCCGCGACGGCCAGGCGGACGGTCGAGCGGACGGGTGACCCCATGAAGTCCCTCCCCGAGGAACATAAACAATAAGATAAGCAGGCTTAACCGGGTGCTTAAGTTAGGGGCGCGGACTGGATCCGCGCAATGGCCATCTCCCGTTGAATACTGGGGAGTTCACACGACCAGGGGGGACTTCATGGATGAACCGGCCGAAATCGGCCGCCGCGTGCACCGGCTGCGGGCCGAGCGCGGCTTCACCCAGCGGCAGTTGGCGGAGCCCGTGTACACGCCCGCCTACATCTCCACCCTGGAGTCGGGCCGGGTCCGCCCCTCGGAGGCTGCGCTGCGCTTCCTCGCCGACCGGCTCGGCACCTCCTACGAGGAACTCGCCACCGGCCGCCCCGCGCGGCTGGCCACCGAACTGCGGCTCGCCCTGACCGACGCGCAGCGGGCCCTCGCCACCGGCGCCGCCGACGAAGCCGCCGCCCTCTTCCGGCGGCTGCTCACCGAGGCCGAGCAGCTCGGCCTGGAACCGGAACGGGCCGAGGCACAGCTGGGGCTGGGCGACTGCGCGCTGGAGCGCGGCGAACTCACCGACGCCATGGGCCACTTCGAAACGGCCGAGCGGCTGCTGGCGCAGGAGCCGCTCCCCCGCCGCGCCCGCGCCGTCCGCGGCCGGGCCGTGGCGCATCTGCTCGCCGGGGAACTGCGCTACGCGTGCTACCTCCTCGAATCGGCCATCGACGGGCTGACCGCGGGCGGGCTGGGCGATCCCGAGGCGCTGGTGCTGCTCTACGCCGCCGCGATCGGCCCCTACATGGACATGGGCGCCCACGCACGGGCGGCCCACGCCGCCGAACTGGCCCTGGCGCTCGCCCCGCAGGTCCAGGACCCGGCGCTGGTGGCGGGCATGCACCGGCAGGTCGCGCGGACCTTCCTCGCGGAGGGACGCACGGCCGACGCGGACGCCTCCCTCGCCCAGGCGCAGGCGGTCTACCGGCAGCTGAGGATGCGCACCGATCTGGCGCACTGCCACTGGATGCGCGGCTACGTCCAGGCCCAGCGGGGGGAACTCGCTGCGGCCGAAGGGGAGTTGCGTACCGCGCGGGACATGCTGGCGGCGCAGCGGGCGGCCCTGTTCACCGCCCAGGTGGAGGTCGAGCTGGCCGACGTACTGCGCCGGCTCGGGCGGTACGACGAGGCCACCGGGCTGTTGTCGGCGCTGCTGGAGCTGGGCGAGCGGCACGGCGCCGTGCACGCGGGCGGAGCGCACCGGCTGCTCGGCCTGATCGCGGAGGAGCGGGGGGACACCGGGGCGGCCGAGGGGCACTACGTACGGGCGCTGGCGCTGCTGGAGCGCAGCGGTGCGGCGGGGGACCTCGCGGACCTGTGCCGGCTCCTGGGGGACCTGCTGCGGCGGGACGGGCGCCCGGAGGCCGCCCTGGACGTGTACCGCACGGGCCTCGGCCACCGGGCGGTCCCGGGCGCCACGACGCTGGGCCCGGCGCCGGCGCCGCCGGCCGGCGCGCCGGCCGCGCCCGGGGAGCGTGGCTAACGGGCCGGGCTTGAGCCGTGCGGACTCGGGGAGGGGCCGGCGGGGCGGGCGGTGCAGGAGCGGGCGACCTCGTCGGCGAAGAGCCGGGCCGGCGGGGTCAGGGCGCTCCAGCGGCGCACGGCCCAGCCGACCGCGAGGGGCGGCAGGTCGGGGACGGGCAGCAGCCGGAGCGGGCCCTCGGTTCCGGGGACCTGCCAGCCGGGCAGGGCCGGTATCAGGGCGTGGCCGAGGCCGAGTTCGGCCAGCAGCAGGGCGGTGTCCCAGTCGGCCACGCTGGTGTCGGAGCGGCTGATCCGGACCCCGCGGGAGGCGAGGGCGGCGTCGAGGTGGGCGCGGGAGGCGGAGTTCTCCGGGAGCCGGATGTGCCGGATGCCGCCGAGCTCGGCGGGCTCGACGCGGGGCCGGGTGGCGAGGGGGTCCTCCGCGCCGACCGCGAGGACCCACGGCAGGTGCATGACGGGACGCTGCTCGATGCCGCGTACGGGGTCGCCGATGGTGATCCAGGCGAGGTCGAGGTCGTCGGCGGCGAGGGCGGCGAAGCAGCTGCGGCTGGAGTTCTCGGTCTGGAACTCCAGGCTCACCTCGGGGTGGCGGCGGCGGAAGGTGACGACCGCCTCGGACATGAAGTGCCGGACGGTCGTGGCGCCGGTGGTGACCCGGACGGAGCCGGCGTCCCCGTGGACGAGGTCGTCGAGGCGGCGCAGGGCGCCGTCGAGGCCGGCGATGCCGTCGGCGGCGGCAGCGAGCAGGATCCGGCCGGCTTCGGTGGGGGCCACCCCGCGGGCGTGGCGCTCCAGAAGGGCGGCGCCGGTCTCCTTCTCCAGGCGCCGGACGTGCTGGCTGACGGCGGGCTGGGTCCGGCCGAGCTCGCGGGCGACGGCGCTGAGGCTGCCGGCACGGCACACGGCGACGAAGACGCGGAGGTCGTCGAGGGTCATGGGGGCAAAGCTACAGCTTGGGTCCGGCGCCGAAACCCGGGGATTGACTTGGGTTTTGGGCTCGGTGAGGATCGGTACAGGGCCCGGGCGGCAACCCGGAACCGCGCCCGGCCCGGAGTCCGGACTCCGAGCGGGCACGGTTCGGGTGCCGACCCACCCCGTGGTTCAGGGTGTGAACGTCCACCGCTGGGCGGGTGTACCGGCGCAGGCCGTGCGGGTGAGGCGGGTGCCGTTGGCGGTGGCGGACCCCTCCGGGGTCAGGCACTGGCCGGCGTTGCGCAGACTGCCGTCGGGTCCCGGCTGCCAGCTCTGGCCGGCGGCCGCGCCGCAGGGCTGTACCGTGACGGCCGCCGCGTTCGTGGCGTCCAGGCAGACGCCCCCGAGGCCGGTGAGGCGGCCGTCACCCAGCAGGGTCCAGCGCTGGTTGGGGCCGCCGTGGCAGGTGTACAGGGTGGGTTCGGTGCCGGGTGCGGTGCTGCTGTGCGGCAGGTCGGCGCAGCCGCCCGCCGCCGAGTTGACGAGGGTGGCGTCGGCCGGGAGGGGGGTCGCCCGTCCGGTGAGGCTGAGTTCGGCCGCGCTGGTCCAGGGTCCCCGGCCGCCCGCTTCGGTCAGGGCGCGCAGCCGCAGGTAGCGGCCCGTTGTGGCGGGCAGGGCGATCCGTTTCAGGGCGGCGCTGTCGGCGAAGGTTCCGGTGGCCGCCGGCGGGCCCCAGTCGGTGGTGGTGTCGGACAGGTAGACCTCGTAGGAACCGATGCGGCCGTTGACCCCGCCGTCCTGGCGGGGCAGGTAGCCCAGGCCGTCGACCGTGTAGCGGGCGCCGAGGTCGATCTGTACCTCGTGGGGCAGCGGCGCGGGGGTTCCGGAGGACCATGCCGTGTGCCAGATCGTGGCCGGATCGCCGTCGAAGGCGTTCGCGGCGCTCCCGTTCTCGGCGGCGGTCTCCTGGCTGTCGGCGGAGAGCAGGCTCCAGGCCGACTGGGGCAGCGGGGCGGAGCCGGCCGGGATGGCGCCGGCGGCGGGCAGGGTGACCCCGGCGGCCGTGACGCTGAAGGCGCCCTGCTTCGTACCGGTCTTGACCCACAGGACGCCGGAGCGGTCGGCCGGGTCGAAGAACCAGCCGGTGGCGGCGGTGTCGTACGCGCTCTTCGTCGTGAGCCGGGCGAGCGCGCCGCCGTCGACGGTGAGGGCGGTGGGCGCGGAGCCGACGTGGAGGCTGAACTCGTAGCCACGCGAGGCCGGTTGTCCGGCGTAGCTGCCCGTGGGGGCGCCCACGGAGACGGTGACGGTGCCCGTACCGGCGGTGGGGGCGCTGACGTTCACCTGCTGGCGGGCGAAGGCGCCCGACTGGTAGGCGCGGGTGCGGCCGTCGTCCTCGTAGAGGCTGAAGGCGGAGTTCCCGCGCGGGTGGATGTCGTAGGTGAGGGTGGAGACGGGCTTCTCGCCCGTGTAGTTCATCTGCGGCCACATCGGCACGATCGCGCCGCCCTTGACGAACAGCGGCAGCGTGTCGAGGGGTGCCCGGTAGCCGTTGAGCCAGCCCGGGCCCGCGTAGGTCGTGCCGGTCCAGTAGTCCGTCCAGGTGCCGGCGGGCAGGTAGATGCCGTCGCGCACGGAGGTGTCGGAGACGACGGGCGCGACGAGGAAGGAGTCGCCCGCCATGAACTGGCCGCTGGTGAGGTTGCCCCGGGCCACCGGGTCCTTCGGGTACTCCAGGACCATGGCTCGGGTGCTGGGCACTCCGGTGTCGTGCGCGGCACGGCTCATGGTGTACAGGTACGGCATCAGCCGCATCTTCAGCTGGAGGTATCTGCGGTTGATGGACACGTAGGGCTCGGCGAACCGCCAGGGCTGCTTGTCCTGGTAGCCGGCGGCCGGATTGGCCGCGCCCCAGCCGGACATGGTCATGAAGGCCGGGGTGAAGGCCTTCCACTGGAGGTCGCGGACGTAGGTCTTGGGGCTGCCGCCGAAGATGCCGTCGATGTCACCGGAGGCGTAGTTGAGGCCGGAGAGGCCGGCGCCCGTGATGGCGGGGACGTGCCAGCGCATGTCGTCCCAGGTGCCGTTGGTGTCACCCGTCCAGACGACGGCGTTGCGCTGGGTGCCGGCCCAGCCGTCGACGGTCCAGACGTAGCGCCGGGCGTCGGAGTTCTTCTCGATGCCGTCGACGGCCTGCCGGACGCCGGTGAAGGCGCTCTTGTATCCGCCGCCGATCCAGGCGACGTCGGTCTTGACGCCCCGGGTGCCGGCGGCGCCGACTTCGGTCGCGATGTCGGTGAGTCCGGTGGAGGTCCACAGGCCGGTCTGGAAGCCCTTGGCCCTGAGGGCGTCGACGGTGGACTTGAGGGGCGCGGTGTAGCCGCAGCCGTAGCCGTCGTTGGGCAGGAACCAGCCCGAGGGCATGTCGGCGGCGCGGGCGTCCGCGGCGTAGCCGACCACGTCGGGGGTGGTCTGGTGGCGCAGGCGGTCGTGGTCGCCCTGGTAGGCGGGGTTGGAGGCGTTGAAACAGTCGGCGTTGCCGAGTTCGAAGCCCCACATCGGCGCCATGAAGGGTTTGCCGCTGACGTCGGTGTAGGCGTCGAGGACCGATTTGAGGGAGTCGCCGGTGAAGTACCAGGCGTCGAAGCGCTTCTCGTCGTGGGCGAGGGTGGTGGGCGCGTTGAACCCGTACGAGCCGGGGGCCCAGGTGTTTCGCATGGCGCCGTAGCCGTTGGTGGACATGTAGAAGGGGGCGGGGCTGGCATTGCCGTTCTCGCGCCATCCGTTGTCCACGGCGACGGGGACGGTCTTGTCGCGCAGGGCCCATTCCCCGAGGCGCAGGCCGGTTCCGTAGAACTGCTCGTCCGCGCCCCGGGCGAGGTACTGGGTGGTCCGGGTGCCGGTCCAGGAGGTGGGCTGGGTCTCCTGCCAGACGAGGGTGGTGTTGTCGGCGCGGTAGACGGAGAACCGCAGGGGCGTCTTGTCGACGCGGACGGAGAGGGCGCCGGTGGTGATCCGGTAGTAGGCGCCCGCGTCGGTGAAGGCCGTGTTCACGGGACCGAAGTCGGTGGTGGTGGCGAGGTCGGAGCCGGCCGGGTCCTGGGTGAAGGCACCGTCGGGCGAGAGCCACAGGCGGAAGATGTCGGCCCGGGCGACGACCACGCGGGCCTTGGCGCCGGAGGACGTGGTCACGGTGAAGGTGTTGCCGGACTGGGTGAGGCCGGTGGCGTTGCCCGCCGTGGCGGGGGCCGGGGCCGCGTCGGCCGGTGCGGCCATCGGGCCGGCGGCGGCCAGCCCCGCCATGGCGAGGGCGCCGGCTAGCAGGGCCGCACCGGGGCCGCGGCGGCGCGGGCGGACCCGGGCTCTCGTGGGGGCGGGGGTGGGGACGGGACGGATGCGCCTCAGGGTCAGTCTCACGGGGCAGCTCCTCGTGCGGTCCGGGGTCACGGACACACCGCTTTGGCATGCGCCTGGCAAACAGCACGGCCAAGATAGCGGCTGCCGAGGGCCGAATGAAAGAAGTTGCTCGAAATTGGGCCGTAGCAAGCAGGTTCAAGCATGAACAGCGCGGCGGCTCGGGGCTGTGGCTCAGGCGCCGCCGTCGAGCCGCTCGATCGCCACCAGCGCCGCGTCGTCCCCCAGCCGGCCCCGCGGCGCATGCCGGAGCAGGTCCGCGCAGAGGTGGCGCAGCAGGCCTTCCGGGCCGCCGCCGGTCCAGGCGGCGGCCCGCTCCGTCAGGGGGTAGAAGGCACCGGCCTCGTTGCGGGCCTCGATGACCCCGTCCGTATACAGGAGCACCAGATCGCCGGGCTCGAAGGCGAAGGACTGCGGGGTGAAGCCACCGAGTACCAGTTCGGAGAGTCCCAGCGGCGGTGCCGGCTGGGTCACCTGGAGCGGGACGGCCCGGCCGCCGCGCAGCAGCAGCGGCGGCGGGTGGCCGCAGCTGATGACCCGCAGGACCATCTCGGCGTCCGGGATGTCGACCACGGCGGCGGTGGTGAAGCCCTCCCCCGGCGGCCGGCCGCCGTCTTCGTGCGTGTCGTCGTCCATGTCGGCGGCGACCGCACCGTCGAGGTAGGCGACCAGTTCGTTCAGCGCGGCCTTGCGGTGGGCGGCGGAGCGGAAGGCACCGAGGACGATGGCCGCCTCGCCGACCGCCTCCAGGCCCTTGCCCCGGACGTCCCCGATGAGCAGCCGGGTGCTGTCGTCGGTGCGGGCGGCGGCGTACAGGTCACCGCCGATCCGCGCCCCGGCCTCGGCGGCCAGGTAGACCGAGGCCAGCCGCAGGGGGCCCATGCGCTCGCGCAAGGGCCGCAGCAGGACCTGCTGCGCCGTCTCGGCGACCGATCGGAGCTGGGTGAGCTGCGCCTCGTGCACCTCCCGCAGGTGCGCGAAGAAGGTGACGAACACCGAGATCAGGATGAGCGCGACGATCTGGAAGGTGTGGTTCAGGTCGGTGGCGGTGGTCCTGACGATGGCCACCGCCACCTGCGCCGCGACCGCCACGGCGCCGACGAAGGCGGTCGCCCGGGGCCCCGCGAACGAGGCGGTGACGGCAGGGGCGGCGGCCAGGAAGGGGCCCAGATGGACATCGGGCGGCGCCAGCACGTCGACCGTGGTGACGACCGCGATCAGCGCCAGGGGAACGGACCACATCGCCATGCGCGGTTCCCGGTACCGGCGGGTCCCTCCGTGCTGCGGCCGTAGGTCCATGACTCCTGCATACACCCGCGCTGCTCCCTCCCGCGCAGGGGCGCGCACCCGGCCGAGCGGTATCCGCACCCGCCACAGCCCGGCGGACACCGCGCGGGAACCACTCGTACGGGCCTCGGCGGACCGGGAGGGTGACGCTCTGTCCGGCGGACGGCGAGACCTCGTACGGGGGTCAGAAGTCGAGCGGTACGCCCGGGCTGACGGCCAGGCGCGGCGGGGCCGCTGCGGCGTGCCGGTGGCCGCAGGGGTCGAAGACCAGGACCACGGGCTCCCCCGGGCGCTGGCGCCAGGAAATCCGTTCCGCACGGGCGGCGCACACCGGGCAGGGCGGCAGTGGGGCGGACCGCGCCCCGGGGCTCTCGGGCGCGGCCGTGAGCGTCGGCGGCGCGGTGTGCGGGTCTCGCATGGCGGCTCCCTGGTCCGGGGTTGTGCTGCTGGCACTGTGCCATGCGCGGCGCTTCGTACGCACGGGCGATTCGCCCCGGGTTCCGGCAGGTCACGGGGCGCTCACGGGCCCGGCCCGCCGGTGCGGCGCTCAGCCGCCCCTGGGCCGCCGGCGCGAAAACGCCGGTGCGCGGAGGACCGTACGGTTCCTCGCGCACCGGCGCTGGTGTGCCGTGCCCGCTCAGCCGAGCTTCGCGACCTCCGGGTGGGCGTCCAGCCAGGCCCGGACGGCCTGCTGTTCCTTGCCCTTGCCGGTTTCCTGGATCTTGGCCTCCAGACCGGTCAGCTGCTGCTCGGTGAGCTTGAACGAGCGCATCCGGGCGGCGACTTCCGGCTCGTCGGCGGCGAAGCCCTTGCGGGTGACGGTGTGGATGCCGTCACCCTTGCCCCAGGCGTCCTGCGGGTCCTGGAGCTTCTTCATGTCGTACGAGGCGTAGGCCCAGTGCGGGGACCAGAGCACGACCGCGACCGGTTCCCGCTTGGCGTAGGCCCGCTTGAGTTCGGCGAGCATGCCGGGGGTGGAGCCGTCGACCACCTGGTACTCGCCGTCGAGGCCGTATTGCGGCAGGACCTTGTCCTTGAGCATCGTCATCTCGCCCGCGCTGGGCTCGATGCCGATGATCCGGCCCTTGAACCGGCTTCCCTTGCCCTTGAGGTCGGCGAGCGAGGTGACGTCCTTCATGTACGAGGGGACGCTCACTTCGAGGGACGTCGGGCCGTACCAGGAACCCAGGTCGTCCAGCTGGTTCCCGTACTTCTTCCAGTACTCGGCCTGGGTGACCGGCAGCCACGCGTCGGTCTGGACGTCGATCTGGCCGCCCGCGAGGCCGGTGAAGAGCGCGCCCAGCTCCAGCTGGCGGGCATCGACCTTGTAGCCGCGCCGTTCCAGCAGCTCCTTCCACAGGAAGGTGGAGGCGATGCCCTCGTCCCAGGGGATGTAGCCGATGCTGACGGTGCGGCCCTTGCCGGTGTCGGGGAGGCCGGAGGCGGTCGCGGCCGGGGTCCCGCCGCCGAACACGCCGAGGCCGCCCGCGACGAGGGCCAGGACCACGACGCCGCTCAGGGCGTGTACCGGCTGGGGCCGGTGCTGCCACACCCGGGCGGCGCCCCGCTTGGCGGCGCGGGCCTTGGCGAGGGCGCGCCGGCCGAGCGGGGAGACCTGGCGGCCGAGGGCGCCGGTCATCCGGTCCAGGTACATGGCGAGGATGACGATGGAGATGCCGGCCTCGAAGCCGAGGCCGATGTCGACGCTGCCGATGGCGCGGTAGACGGCGCCTCCGAGTCCGCCGCCGCCGACCATGCCGGCGATGACGACCATGGAGAGGCCGAGCATGATGACCTGGTTGATGCCGGCCATGATCGTCGGCAGGGCGAGCGGCAGCTGTACCCGTACGAGGGTGTTGCGCGGGGTGGTGCCGAAGGCGTTCGCGGCCTCGACCAGCTCACCGTCGACCTGGCGGATGCCGAGCTCGGTCATCCGGACGCCCGGCGGCAGCGAGAAGATGATGGTCGCGATGATGCCGGGCACCACGCCGACCCCGAAGAAGACGATGCCGGGAATGAGGTAGACCATCGCGGGCATGGTCTGCATGAAGTCCAGGGCGGGCCGCAGTACGGCGCTCACCCGGTCCGAGCGGGACGCCCAGACGCCCAGCGGCACCGCGATCACGAGGGTGACCAGGGTGGCGACCAGGACCAGGGAGAGCGTGGACATCGCGTCGTCCCACAGGCCGATGGAGGCGACGAGTGCGAACCCGGCGAAGGCCAGCAGGCCGGCGAGCAGCCCGCGCAGCCACCACGCGCCGACGGCGAGGATGCCGGCGAAGAGCAGCGGGGCGGGGGCGGAAAGGACGGCGTCGATGCCGTCGTAGAGGCCGCTGACCAGCGCGCTGATCGCGTCGAAGAGCCAGGTCAGGTGGCGCTGGAGGAAGTCGACGCCGCTGTCGACCCAGGCGCCGAGAGGGATGCGGGGCATCACGCGGCCACCTCCGCGCAGCGCATCGGCGGCCGCTGTTCGTCGCCGATGAAGGCGATGAGGCGGTCCTGACCGACCGTGCCGACGACGGCGCCGTCCGCGCCGGTGACGGCGACCGGGTGCGGGACGCGGGCGCTGACGGCGCACAGGTCGGCGAGCGGGGTGCCGGCGCTGACGGTCGGGCAGGCGCAGGCGTCCGCGTGCGGCTCGGGCTCGTCCATGACGGCGTCGGCCGTCAGGACCCGGGAGCGGTCGACGTCCTGGATGAAGGAGGCGACGTACTCGTCGGCGGGCCGGACCAGGATGTCCTCGGCGGTGCCCTGCTGGACGATCCGGCCGTCGCGCATGACGGCGATCGAGTCGCCGAGCCGCATGGCCTCGTTGAGGTCGTGGGTGATGAAGACGATCGTCTTCTTCAGGGTGCGCTGGAGTTCGAGCAGCTGGTCCTGCATGTCACGGCGGATCAGCGGGTCGAGGGCGCTGAAGGACTCGTCCATCAGCAGCAGGTCGGCGTCCGTGGCGAGGGCGCGGGCGAGGCCGACGCGCTGCTGCATGCCGCCGGACAGCTCGTCGGGCCAGGAGTTCTCCCAGCCGCCGAGCCCGCACAGCGCCAGCGCCTCGGCGGCGCGCCGTTCGCGCTCGGCCCGGGGGACGCCCTGGACCTCCAGACCGTAACCGGCGTTCTCCAGCACGTTCCGGTGCGGGAAGAGGGCGAAGTGCTGGAACACCATGCTGATCTTCGTGGAGCGGACCCGGCGCAGTTCGGCCGGAGCGAGCCCGGTGAGGTCCTCCCCGTCGAAGAGGATGCGTCCCGCGGTGGGCTCCAGCAGTCCGTTGAGCATGCGCAGGAGGGTGGACTTGCCGGATCCGGACAGACCCATGACGACGAAGATCTCGCCGGGCTCGACGCGGAAGGAGGCGTCGATCACGGCGGCCGTGACGCCGTCGGCCCGCAGTTCCTCGCGGTCGGTGCCGCTTTCGAGCGTGCGGATCACCTCCGCGTCGCCTTCGGCGTCGCCGGGTCGTCTGCCGAACACCTTGTACACGTGCTCGGCCTGGAGCGTGGACACATACACCTCGCGGGTCGTGGGGATACGGCTCGCGCGCGGTGGGGCGGCGCGGACCGTGGAGCGGTGCGGGATCCGCCCGCCCCTCCCGCCGGCCATGGGACAGGCTGGTGGAAGGTTCCGTTCCAGATCCGCTCGTTCCCTCCTCCATTCAGTGCAAACGCAAAGGTGATCTACCTCACGGTGAAGGCGCGAATGGCGGCGGGCATACGACGACGCACGCCGCCTGCGGTGGCGACGTGCGTCGGGTGGTGCCGGCTTCGGCGGTTGCGTTCGCGGGTGCGAGCGGCTCAGCCGCGGCGCGCGGGCGCGGAACGCCCGGCCAGAGCCTCGGACGGCTCCGGGTCGGCCAGCATGGACTTCCGGAGATGGGTCAGCAGCCGGGTCAGCAGACGCGAGACCTGCATCTGCGAGATGCCCAGGGCGGCACCGATCTGGGCCTGGGTGAGCTCCTCGCCGAAGCGCAGCTGGAGCATCCGGCGCTCGCGGTCGGTGAGCCGTTCGAGCAGCGGGGCGAGGGTCTGGATGTCCTCGACCAGCTCCATGGCCGGCTCCTCCTCGCCCATGACCTCGGCGAGGCTCTGGCCTTCGGTCGCGTCGCCGTGCTCGGACTGCGGGGCGTCGAGGGAGCCGCTGGTGTGACCGTTGGCGGCGACCAGCCCCTCGACGACCTCTTCCTCGCTGAGGCGCAGGTGCGCGGCGAGATCGGCGACGGTCGGCGAGCGGTCGAGCCGCACCGTCAGCTCTTCCTTGGCCTTGGCGATGTCGATGCGCAGCTCCTGGAGCCTGCGCGGGACGTGGACCGCCCAGCTGGTGTCACGGAAGTGCCGCTTGATCTCGCCGGTGATGTACGGCATCGCGAGCGTGGAGAACTCGTTCTCCAGCGTCGGGTCGAAGCGGTCGATGGCCTTGATCAGACCGATGGTTCCGACCTGGACGATGTCCTCGATGTCGCCGCCCTCGCCCCGGCCGCGGAAGCGGCGGACGGCGTACTGGACGAGTGAGGCGTTCATCTCGATCAGCGTGTTGCGGACGTACTGGTACTCCGGGGTGCCCTCGGACAGCTCTCGCAGGCGGGAGAAGAAGACCTTCGAGAGTTCCCGCGCGTCCGACGGGGCCACCTCCCGCGGGTCCTCGATCAGCGGGAGACCCGCCGTGCAAGGACGGAGGCGGGGGACGGGGACTCCCGTGTCGGCCGGACGAGCGGTGTCGGCGGTGCGGGAGGAGGGGACAGGGACCGGCATGGGGGTTCGCTCCTTGGGCTGGTCGGCTTGCGGCGCGGGACCTTGACTGCGGTAGATGTTGGACTGCTTCCGCTCTTACGTCAAGAAATACCGGAAACACGTTTCGCGTATTGCGCCACCTGAATCGGGTGTCGCATCATGAGCGTATGGGCAGTCCGTCTCAGCGACATAATTGGACATTTTTGACGAATCATGCTCGCGTCCTGGTGGCCATCGCCCGGGACCCGGGCGTACGCCTGCGGGACGTGGCGATGACCTGCGCCCTGACCGAGCGCACCGTCCAGGCGATCGTCACCGACCTGGAGACGGACGGCTACCTGCGGCGCCTGCGGGACGGCCGCCGCAACCGGTACGAGATCTCCGGCAACGCCCTGTTCCGCCACCCCGCCGAGGCGGGCGTCCAGGTCGCCGGCCTCCTCGCCCTCCTCGCCGGCGCCCCGACCCAGCACCAGCCCGAGACCGGCACGGAGTCCGAAGCGGGGGCGGGCGTCGGGGTCGGGGGCTAGGGCGTGTCCGGCGGATCAGGGTCGGATGGTCCCTCGGTCACGCCTGTGGCCGGGATCACCGTCAGAGCACCCGGAACGCGTCCACCGGGCGGTCGCGGTGGAAGGTCAGCCGGTCCCAGGCGGGGAAGGCCAGGTCCGTGAGGGCGAGCAGGGTCCCCGAGGGGTCGTAGAGGGCGCGGCGCACCGTCAGCCCACAGGCGGGGGCCGCGCGGACCGCCGGGTGGGCGGTGCGCGTCATGGTGAGGGTCTCGACGGTCCGCCCCTCGTTCGCGGCCCGCTCCAGCCAGCGCTCCAGGGGCGCGAGGTCCAGGTCCCGGGCGGCCACGCGCTCGCGCAGGTCCGCCAGCTCCGGGGTGCGTGCCACGACGCGCGGGCAGAGGTACGTCACGGCGTGCCGGCGCGTCTCCCCCGCCGGGCCGAGTTCGCGGTGGTGGTGGACGAGCGTCCGCTCCCCGCCGCGCATCCCGAGCATCGCGGCGAAGGACGGCGGCACGCTGACGAGCGTGAGCCGGCCCTGGGTGGCGGCGGCCGGGCCCCCGCTCGGCGGGGCGGCCGGGGGCGTAGGGCCGGCTGCGCCCGGTGCGGGGCGGGTTCCGCGCCGCCCGGTGACGATCAGCCCCTCCGCCCGCAGCTGCTGGAGCGCGGCCCGGACCGTCTGCCGGTTGACCCCGTAGCGGGCCGCGAGACTGCGCTCGGAAGGCAGCTTGCCGCCCGGGCTCCGCGCCGCTCGGGCGAGTTCCTGCCGCAGGGCGACGGCGATCCGCTGGTACTTGGGCATGGCGGCCGGGCCGGGCATGACTTCTCCTCTGACGGGGGCCAAGGGCTGCGGTCTGCCGTCCAACGTAGCAGTGGTCTATACCTTTGACACGGATGCGCCGCGCAACCGGAACCACCTTGGCCGAATCCCTACCCCTGCTGGTTGCGCAGCGGGTTCGGCAGCGGCAGGTAGCGCGCCTCCGCGCCGTCCGCCCGGGTCCACCGCAGCAGCAGGTTCGTCTTCGCGGGCAGGGCGGGGGCGGTCAGCAGCCCGGCGATCTCGGGCAGCCCGTGGGCGGCGTCGAAGCGCAGCAGTTCCTCGCGGACCGCGGGCCACAGCTGCCCGGCGACCCGGGGGTGCCGGTCCGCCAGCGCCTCCGCGATCCCCGCCAGGTGGTTGACGACCAGGCAGTAGACGAGCCGCTGCCACGCGGCCTCGCGCGGAAGGTCGGCCGGCAGCTTGACGCCCTCCGCGTCCCGGAAGACCGCCTGGACCGGCAGGCCCCGGCCGTCGACGGCGACCAGGCAGTTCTGCAGGTGGGCCTCCAGGACGATCCCGTGCCGGGCGAACAGCCCCAGCACCGGCGGCACCATCTGGCGCAGGTACGCCCGCCACCACGCGGCCGGGTCCGGGGCGGACGCGAGCGGGCTTCCCTCGAAGCCTTCGGCGAGCGCGGCCGCCAGCAGCGGGCCGGCTCCGGGCAGGAGCCGCCCGTGCAGGCCGTCCCGGACGACGACGGCGAGTTCCTCGAACGCGAAGCCGGCCGTCCGGTACCCCCGGTCGGAGAGCCAGACCCCGTTCGATCCCGCCCGGCGCAGATCGGCGAAGGCGGCCCGGACCGCGTCGTCCGTGCGCCGCAGCCGCAGCAGGTCGTGCCGCCACAGCCGGCGCACGTCGTTGGTGATCCGCACATCGAGGCTGAACTTGACGAACACGTCCCGGGCCGGGTCCGGCACGTACAGGGTCCGGACCGAGGCGGTGGGCCAGACCGTCCCGCCGCCCGGGCCGAGCCGCACCAGCCGCCCGTCGGCGAAGGCCTCGCGCACCGCCGGGCGGTCTTCGACCAGGGCCAGCTGCCACGGGTGCGCGGGCAGCAGCCGGTACCCGGCCGGCGCCCGGGGGCCGTCCAGGACGCCGGCCAGTGCCTCGATCGCGGCGGCGACGGCGGGGCCGCCCTCCTCCACGGCCTGGTCCTCGCGCACCCCGAGGAAGTGGAGCGGGAAGCGGGCGTGCGCCTCGGGGGCGTAAGGCAGCCAGCTCGCGGCGGGGGCGCCGCCGCGGGCCTTGGGGGCGGGGTGGTGCGGATGCCCCATGACCAGGGCCTGCTCCGAGCGGACGTACGGGTCCGCCGGGGTCTCGGCCGCTGCGCGGGCGGCCAGCAGCGCCGCGACCGTGTCCCGGCTGTCGTTGATCTCGGCCGGCAGTTCGTCGTTGGGGACACCGGTGTACCGGCGCAGCTCGTCGGCGCTCAGCTTCACCAGCTCGGCATGGCTGAGCCGGCGCCAGCCGTGCGCCGTGCCCAGTTCGGGCCGCTCCGCCCGGCGGACCCCGCGCGCCCGCAGCAGCCGCCCGCTGCCGCGCAGCCGGTGGACGCCCTCCTCCCCCGTGGGATCGGCCGCCTCCCGCAGCAGGCAGTTCAGCAGTGGGGTGGAGGCGTAGGCATCGGCGGCGGCGTTGAGGTCCACTGGTTCCATTCGATCCATTCGGTGATCATCACCGATCATCGGGTAAGACAATTATGAGAGAGGAGCGGGACCCTGGACCGCAGTACGCACGCCCCCCGCCCTTCGGCCGAGGAAACGGTCGCCGCCGAACTGGGCGAAGTCCGCCCTGGACTCGGCGCGCCCTACGCGGCCGCGCTGGGTGGTGCCCGGGCGGCCGTGCTGACCCGGCTGTGGCGGGCGCTGGCGTTCGAGCCGCTGCCCTGGGTGGAGCGCCGCGAGAGCGGGCCGGACTCCTTGGTGGTGTTCACGGCCGGGGGCGGGCGGCTGGAAGGCCCGCTGCCCGACCCGTACGCCACCGCCGACCGGGTGACGGAGCTGCGCCTGGACGGGCGCGTCCACCGGCAGCCCGCGCGGCTGATGGCGGCGCTGGACGTACCGCACGGCGCCGGATTCGCCGCCGAACTGGACCACAGCACGGCCTCGCTCGCCCTGTCCCGGGCGGGGCAGCCGCGGGCGGACCTCGACGGCGCCCCCGAGACCGGCTGGCAGTGGGAGCAGCGGGTCGTCGACGGGCACCCGTACCACCCCAACTGCCGCGCCCGTCCCGGCTTCTCGGTCGCGGAGGAGCTCGCGTACGCACCGGAGCACCGGCCGGTGGTCGAGCTCGGGACGGTGGCCGTCCCGGCCGGTGAGTACCTGGTGACGGGGAACTGGCCGGACCGGCTGCGGGACGCGAACCGGATCCTGATCCCGGTGCACCCCTGGCAGGCGGAGCACGTCCTGATGGTTCCGGCCGACGCGGCTAGGGCCGGCCCCGGCATCCCGGCGCATCCGCTGATGGCACTGCGGACCCTCGCCCCGGCCGGCGGCGGCGCCCATGTGAAGACGGCGCTCAGCACCCGGCTCACCTCCTCCGTGCGGGACATCTCCGGCCGGTCGGTCGAGACGGCGACGGCCGTCTCCGACTTCGCGCAGGTGCTGTGCGAACGGCTCGGCGGGCGCCTGCACGTGACCCGCACCCTGGGCGCGGTCACCGCGCACAGTCCCGACCTGGCGGCCGTGCTCCGCGAGCCGCCGGAGACGTACGCGGGCCCGGGCGAGCAGGTGGTGCCGGTCGCGGCCCTCGCGGGCACGGTGCCGGTACGGTCGGCGGCCTGGCGGGGGCAGTTCGCCCGGCTCGTCCTGTCGGTGTGCCTGGAGGTGCTGGACCTCGGGGTCGCGCTGGAGGCACACGGGCAGAACCTGCTGGTGGTCCTCTCCCCCGACGGCGCCCCCGTCCGGCTCGTGTACCGCGACCTCGGCGACATCCGGATCAGCCCGGCCCGGCTGGCCCGGAACGGTCTGCCCGTGCCGGCCGTGCCGGGCCGGCAGATCACGGACGACGTGACGGCGCTGCGGCGCAAGGTGTTCGGCTCGGCGGTGGCCGGGGCGCTCGCGGCCACGGTGGGCTCGGCACGGGCGCTCGGCGATGCCCTGGCGGAGCTGGACTCGCTCGCGGCCACCGCCGACAGCGCGGCCCTGGCACGGGAGCCGCTCCCGGTGAAGGCCCTGACCCTGATGCGGCTGAGCCCCGGAGTACCCGGCGACCAGTGGGCGGAGCTGCCCCATCCGATCGCCGCCCGACGGGGCGGGCCTTGAGGCCCGGGAACATGGCCGGTACCTCGTACCTCCATGCCGTACGGGCGTCGTACGACGCCGTCGCCGAGGACCAGGGGCTGTCCGGCCGCTCTTTCGACGCGCCAGGCCGGCCGCCTTCGCCGAACGCGTGCGCGGAGACGGGGCGGTACGCGGGCTCGCGGTCGCGGTCGCGGTCGGGTGACATCGCGGACGGCCGTCTCTTCGGGCTCGACGTGTACGGGACAACACCACCGTACGTCGTGGCGGGCCGGCCGGCCGGAGCCGGGCTCGCGGAGGCGGCGCGGCCGGTGCGGGAGCCGGAGGGCCACGAGAAGTACCCGCAGGTGTTCCTGTCGGCGCGCGAGCCCTCGGCATGACGTCGGACCGGGCCGTCACTGCCGGCGGCACGGGAAGGTAACAGCGGTTTGGGCCGTTCGGGGGGCAACTCGCGCTTTGCTGGCCCGCCTTCGGCCCGAACGCTCCGGCCGGTGGCAGGAAGGAGGGATGAGCCTTCACCGCCGTCTGGTCCTGATAAGCACGGCCGCCGCCGTACTCTCCACCGTGGGGGCGGGTGCCCGGGCCTCCTCCCGCAGGCTTTCACGAGGCCCTGATTTCGGGGCCCTCGCCCGGGCGATGGACGGCCGGGTGATCCTCCCCGGCGACCGGGACTACCCCGAAGCCCGGCAGCTCTTCCAGCCCCGCTACGACGCCGTCGCGCCGGGCGCGGTGGCCTACCCGGCGCACGCCGGTGACGTGGCCGTCTGTCTGGATTTCGCCCGGCGCTGCGCCGTACCCGTGGTGCCGCGCGGCGGCGGGCACAGCTACGCGGGCTGGTCCACCGCCGCCGCCGGGCTCGTGGTCGACGTCGGGGCCATGGCCGCGCTGGCCGTCGAGGGGGACGGGGTGCGGATCGGCGCCGGGGCCCGGATCGGGGACCTGAACAGCAGCCTCGCCGCCCGGGGCGTGGGCATCCCGACGGGCCTGTGTCCGTCGGTCGGGATCGCCGGACTGGCGCTCGGCGGGGGCATGGGCCTGGCGTCGCGGGCCTACGGAACCACCTCCGACGCCCTCACCGGGGTACGGGTGGTCACCCCGGACGGGGTCGTCCGCGAGGCCGACGCCGGCCGGGACGCCGACCTGTTCTGGGCGTTGCGCGGCGGCGGGGGCGGGAACTTCGGCGTCGTCACCGAGTTCCGCTTCCGTACCCACCCGGTCGGCGACGTCGCCTCGGCGGAACTGCGCTGGCCCGGTGCGGACGGCGCGGCGGTGCTCGACGGCTGGCAGCGCTGGCTGGGCGGGCTCCCGGACCCGTTCTGGAGCCACCTGGAGTTCCTCGTCGAAGCGGGCGGCGACGACGCCCCCGCCGTCAGGGTGCTGTGCTTCGACGGGCGCCACGAGCTGGAGCGGGAACTGGAGCGGCTGTCCGGCCTGGTCGGCCGCGACCCGCAGGACGGCTCGGTCACCGTGCAGGGGTACGGCGACACCGTACGGACCATGTCGGGGTGCGCCGGGCGCGGCGCCGCCCAGTGCCGGCTGCCGGGCCGGCTGCCCGGCCGGGACCCGCGGGGGCAGGTCGGCCGGCACTCCTACGCGGGCCGCTCCGACTTCTGGGCGGAGCCGGGACTACCGGAGGCGGCGGTCCGGGCCGTGCTGGACGCCGTACGACGCTACCGGGAGGCGGTGCCCGCGGGCGGCCGCGGGGTGGTGCAGTTCCTCGGGGAGTGCGGCGGTGCCATGAACCGCCCGGCGGCCACGGCCACCGCCTTCGCCCACCGCGACCACGCCTTCCTCGCCCAGTACCTGGCCTACTGGCCCGACTCGGCGCCGGCCGCCGAGGTGGCCCGGCACCAGCAGTGGCTGGACGGGCTCTGGCGGGACCTGCGGCCCTGGGCGAGCGGCAGCGCGTACCAGAACTACGTCGACCCGAAGCTCGTCGGCTGGCGCGAGGCCTACTACGGCCCGAATCTCGCCCGGCTGGAAGAAGTCCGGCGCACCTACGACCCCGCCAGGCTGTTCCGCTTTCCCCAAGCCATCTAGGGAGCCCTTGCATGCGACGTACGTTGACGATGGCGGCGGCCACGGCCGCGCTGGCGCTGGTGGGCGGGCCGCTGGCGGTCACCGAGGCGAGCGGCGCCCCCGTCCTCGGGCGCTGGTCGGCCGTGGAGGCGCAGGCGTTCTGGACGCCCGAGCGGATGGCCTCGGCACGGCCCGCGCCGCCGGGGCCGGACGCCTCCCCCCTGCCGGACGCCTCTCCCGATCCCGCGGAACCCGCCGCGGGCGCCGCCGTTCCGGCTCCGTCCGCCTCCCCCACCGCGACCCCGATGCCGGTCCCGGCGCCGACGCCCGCGGTGACGCCGACGCCGACGCCTTCGCCCACCGTCGCGGCCGTGCAGCCCGGCCGCGCGCCCGATCCGGCCTACGCGGCCGCGGCCGCCCACCCGGGCACCGGGCGCGACTTCGACGGCATGCCGGTCGTGGGCCGGATGTTCGTCATGACGGGCGGCGGGGCGTACTTCTGCACCGCGAGCGTGGTCTCCTCCCCCGGCCGCGACCTGGTGATCAGCGCCGCGCACTGCCTGCTCGGCGCGGACGCCCGGCAGGTGGCCTTCGTACCGCACTACAGGGCCGACAAGCCGCAGCCGTACGGCATGTTCCCGGTGCTGCGCGATTCCGCCGGGCGCGCCAAGGTGTGGATCGACCCGCGCTACCGGCGGGAGGGAGCCGACCGCGCGGCGACGCTCGACGTGGCCTTCGCCCAGGTCGGGCCCAACTCCTCGGGGGCCCTGGTGGAGGACGTCGTCGGCGGGAACCGGCTGGTGACGGGCGCGGCCTACGCACAGTCCTCGGTCACTCTCGTCGGCTACCCGGCGGCCGCGGCGCGGCCGCGCCTGTGCGTCAACCGGACGACGAAGTTCACCAGCGCCGATCCGAAGATCCCGGGTTCGTTCCAGCGGATCGACTGCACCGGCTATCCGGGGGGCACCAGCGGCGGGCCCTTCCTGACGCACTTCGACCGGCGGAGCCTCACCGGTGACGTGATCGGGGTCATCGGCGGCTGGAAGACCGGCGGCGACACGGACGACACCTCGTACAGCTCCTACTTCGGGGCGGAGATCAGGGCGCTGTACGAGACGGCAGTCGCCTCGGCGCGGGTGTCGCGGGCGACGCGGGCGGCCCGGGCCGGGTGAGCGGCCCCGGCTGCGCGTGCACCCGTACCCAACGGGTGCGGCGCGGATTGCCGACGGTGGGCGGGGTCGCCGGGACCTCCTCGGCGCTCAGCGGGTCCGCCGGGGCCAGGGCGAGCTGACGGCGCAGCTCTGCGAGGGCGGTGTGCACCGGGGCGAGGATGACCTCGGCGCGCGGGTGGATGCGGGCCAGCGCGTGCGCGGTGGTCTCGATGGTCTCGGCGGCGTCCTCGGCGGCGCTCCGGCTCCACCCGCCGGGCCCGCAGGTGCCCCAGGGCGCGACGGCGTCGTAGAGGTGACAGGCGGCATCGGCCGCGGCGTCGGCCCGTTCACCGACACCCGGCGCCGCGTTCATCGGCAGCAGCTCCATGCCGGGTCAACGACCGGAGCCCGCCGGGGGGAACGAGCAGGCCCTACCGGATCCGCCGGGCCACGGCGTGCGCGGCGGCGGCCGCCGCTCCGGCCGGGCCGAGGCCGAGCACCGCGTCCCGGGCCCGGGCGGGCCGCAGCACCCCGGCCGCGACGACGAGCCCCATGAATCCGACGGCGGTGGCGAACTCGCGGCCGTCGACGTCCGTGACAGGGGCCGATACCGGGCCGGGACGCGGGGAAGGCGGGCGCGCAGGGCGGGCACGCGGGTGCAGGACCAACGGGCCGTCGTGACGACCTCTTCCAGGTCGCGGACGGCCCAGGCCGCCGCCAGCCCGAGGGTGACGGCGTTGACGGGTCGCGCCGGTCGCGGCGTCGGGGAGGGGGTCATGAGACGACAGTCTGCAACCAGAGGGGCAGCAGCAGGAGGGAGACGACCGAACTTTTGATCACCACGGAGGCGGAGAGGCCGACCCCCACGTCGTAGCGCTGCGCGAAGATGAACAGGTTCTGCGGGGTCGGCATCGCGGCGATCAGCACGAGGTAGGCGAGCCAGTCCCCGCGGACGCCGAACACGGCCCCGCAGACCAGCCACGCCAGCAGCGGGAAACCCAGGCACTTGACCGCGATCAGGGCCGTCTCCTCGCGCGTGGTGTCCCGCAGGCCGAGTCCCGTGCCGCCGAGGTGCAGGCCGAGCGCGAACAGGGCGACCGGCGAGGCGCTGTCGCCGACGAACGCGGCTCCGTCGAGCACCACCTTCGGCAGGTGCACCGACAGCAGGTTGAACACGATGCCCGCGTTGCAGGCCAGCACGAGCGGGGTGACGAGAGAGGCCCGGACCGCCCGGGCGAGGCGGATTCCGGGGCCGCCGGCCGCCGCGCCCGCGCGGCCCAGCTCCATGATGGCGATGACGATCAGGGACAGCACGCAGACCTGGAACAGCAGCACCGGGAAGATGGGCGCCGCCGTCCCGAACACGGTGATGAAGACCGGGACGGCGAAGTAGGCCGTGTTCACCTGGACGCCCGCCATGACGCGCAGCGCGACGGCGCGGGGCTCGCGTATGCCGTAGGCGACCGCGCCGAGGACCACGCAGAGCACCGCGAGGGCCGCGGTCGCCGCGTAGCCGCCGATGGCGCGCCAGTCGAAGAGGGCGCCGAGGTCGCTCGCGTAGATGTTGCCGAACAGGTAGCAGGGGACCGCGAAGAGGAAGGCGTAGTCGGCGAACACCTTGGACGCTTCGGGCGGAACCGTCTTGCGGCGCGCCAGCAGCACCCCGCCGCCGAAGGCCAGCAGTACCGGCACCAGCTTTTCGAGTGCGGCTGCCCCGCCCATGGGTACGGTCCTCCTTGATCGACCGGGTGCAGCCTATCCGTACGCGCCTTCGCCGTCGCGGCCGCATAGTCTGGCCCGTCATGAGCGACGCACCCGGGGCGACGGCCCCCTCACCCGCCCCCGTCCGGGGACCGCGTGCGGTCACCCGGTTCGCCATGGTGCTGCGGACGCCGGCCCGGCCGGGGGAGCCGCTCTTCGCGCGGGCGCCGCGCCGCTGGCAGCGGTGGGCGCCGGTCGTCGTGACCGCCGTCTTCGTCGTGGCGCTGCTGCCGGTGACCATCGCGGTGCTGACCAACGACTACCAGGCGGGCGGCGGCTGGGCGGGGGCGCTGGGCGTCGCGCAGACGGTGCCGCTGCTGCTCGCCGTCAGCCGGCCGCTGGCCGCCTGGGGCATGGTGCTGTTCGCGGACACCGCCGGGGCGGTGCTGCTGATCCACGCCGACGAGGTGGCGGGGCACGCCTGGCCGTGGACGCCGATGGGCATCGTCGGCTACCTGCTGCTGATGGCCTGTCTGGGGCTGCGCGAGTCCGTCCGGACGCTGGTCGGGGTATGGCTGGCGACCGGCGCCGCCGGGGTGGTGCTGGGCTTCTTCGCGCCTGCGGGGGTGACGGACACCGCCCCCCTCCTCTTCGTCCTCGGCGGCACGTTCCTCGCGCTGACGGGGGCGCTGCGCGTGCTGGGCGACGCCCAGCAGCGGATCGCGGAACAGGAGGGGATCAGCGAGGCGGAGCGGTCCCGGCGCACCCTGCTGGAGGAAAGGGCCCGCATCGCACGGGAGTTGCACGACGTGGTGGCGCACCACATGTCGGTGATCACGGTGCAGGCCGATTCCGCGCCGTACCGGCTGCCGGGCATGGCGGAGCCGGTCCGGGAGGAGTTCGCGGCGATCGCGGCCAGTGCCCGCGAGTCGCTGGGCGAGATGCGCCGGCTGCTGACCGTGCTGCGCGGCGACGGCGGCGACGGGCCCGCCGGTGAACGGGCTCCGCAGCCGGGGATGGACCGGCTCCAGCAGCTGGTGGAGGCCACCGTACGGGCGGGGCAGCCGGTGGAGTTGGCCCTCGCGGCGGGGGCGGAGCGGGGCGTGCCGCCGGCGGTGGACCTGTCGGCGTACCGGATCGTGCAGGAGGCGCTGGCCAATGTGGTGCGGCACGCGCCGGGGGCGCCGGCCAGGGTCTCGGTGACACGGTCCGCGGACGGGCCCGACGAGGTGCTCGTGCTGGTCGTCAACGGCCCGGCACGCGACGCCGTGGTGGCGGTGGAGACCTCGGGCACGGGCCACGGTCTGGTCGGGATGCGCGAGCGCGTACGGTTGACGGGAGGGACGCTCGACACCGGCCCGCTGCCCGGTGGCGGCTACCGCGTCGCCGCCCGCCTGCCCGTGAACCCTTCGGCCGAGGAGGCCAGTTGACCATCCGCGTGATCATCGTCGACGACCAGGCGATGGTGCGCGCCGGGTTCGCCGCACTGCTGTCCGCACAGCCCGACATCGATGTGGTGGGCGAGGCGCCGGACGGCCGCGAGGGGGTGCGGGTCTCGCGCACCGTGCACCCCGACGTGGTGCTGATGGACGTACGGATGCCGGAGATGGACGGCCTCACGGCGGCGCGGGAGATCCTCACACCGCCGCCGGGCGTGGTGCACCGGCCGAAGGTGCTGATGCTGACCACCTTCGACATCGACGACTACGTGTACGAGGCGCTGCGCGCGGGCGCGTCCGGTTTCCTCCTCAAGGACGCCCCGCCGGCGGACCTGATCGCGGCGGTCCGGATCGTCGCCTCGGGCGAGGCGCTGCTGGCGCCTTCGGTGACGCGCCGGCTGATCGCGGACTTCGTGCAGCAGCGCCCGGCGCCCCGCAAGGACCCGGCGCTGCGGTTGAACGGGCTGACGCCCCGTGAGACCGAGGTACTGGAGCTCATCGCGCGCGGGCTGTCGAACCAGCAGATCGCCGGACGCCTGGTGGTGGCGGAGCAGACGGTCAAGACGCACATCGGGCGGGTGCTGGGCAAGCTGGACCTGCGGGACCGGGCCCAGGCGGTGATCTTCGCGTACGAGGCGGGGCTGGTCCGGCCCGGCGACAGCGCCTGAGTTCCGCGCCGCGTCTCCTCCACCCCCTACCCAGGTATGAACTCCGACTTGGCTCCACGGTCCGACGTCGGGGTCCGCACCTCCTTCCTACCTTCTGCCTCACCACGAGGAGAGGGGAAAGCGGATGCGCCGCTTCGGAAGGACGCTGGCAGCCGCCGCGCTGACGGCGACACTGGTCGCGGGCACCGCCGGATGGGCGGGCGCGGACAGCACGGCGCCGGTCACCGGCCCGCCGCCGGGCACCGCCGGCTGGCTGGCCGAGTCGCTGCCGGGGCGGCCGCTGCCCGACCCGGCGACCGCGTCGGCGCCCGAGGTCGCCCGGTTCTTCGCGGGGCTCGACGACGCCCGGCGGCGAGCACTCCTGAGCCGCCACCCGCTGGTGGTGGGCAATCTGGAGGGCGCGCCGGTCACCCTGCGGTACGAGGCCAACCGGCTGGCGATCACCGCCACGGGGGAGGCCCGGTACGCCTCCCTCGCCCGTCCCGGCCGGCAGATACTCTCCTTCGACCCACGCGGCCGGGGTCAGGTCGCCGAGGTGTTCGGCGACCTGGAACACGCGGCCCACGTCGCGGTGATCGTCCCGGGCTCCGACAACGACGCCACCGGCCACGACACCGCGCGCAAGCCCGCCACCGGGCCCGCCGGGATGGCCCGGGCGCTGCGCACCGCCACGCAGGGCTCGGGCACCGCCGTGGTGGCCTGGACGGGTTACACCACTCCCGTCGGCGTCGGCCTGGACGCGGCCGAAGGACGGCTGGCCGAGGCCGGCGCCGCCCGGCTGGCCCGGTTCACGGCGGGGCTCGACGCGGTCGGCGCCCCCGACCCGGCGCTGTTCTGCCACAGTTACGGCTCGGTGGTCTGCGGGCTCGCGGTCCGGCACACGGACGCCGCCGACATCGTCGCGTTCGGCTCGCCGGGCATGCGGGCCGGCAGCGCCGCCGCACTGCGCACCGGCGCCCGCGTCTGGGCGGCCCGGGGCCCCTCCGACTGGATCGCCGACGTCCCGAACGTCGAGCTGGCCGGCCTCGGCCACGGCGCCGACCCCACCTCCGCCGCGTTCGGCGCCCGCCGGGTGCCCGCCGCCGACGTGGACGGCCACACCGGCTACTTCACGCCCGGCACCCAGTCCCTGACGGCCTTCGCCGCGATCGCGACGGGGGACGTGCGATGAGCGCCCTGACCGCGCTGCGGGCGACCGCCGCCCGGATCGAGCAGCGCACCCCCGCGCACCGGGACCGCGCGATCGACGGGCTGCGCGCCCTGGCGCTGCTGGCCGTACCGACCGGGCACTGGCTGCTCGGCGGCTTCACCCTCGACGCCGGGGGCGGCCTGCACAACGCGAGCCCGCTGTCGGCCTTCGGCGGTCTGGCCCCGGCGAGCTGGGTGCTCCAGATGCTCGGTGTCTTCTTCCTGGTCGGCGGCTACGCCTCCGTGCTGTCCTTCCACCGCCGCGCGGGTTCGACCCGGGCCTGGCTGGGGGGCCGGATCGCCCGGCTCGGCCGTCCGGTGCTCGGCGTGACGGCCGTGTGGGCCCTGGCCGCTCCGGCGCTGTACGCGCTCGGCGTGCCGGAGGCGACGCTGCGGACCGGCGCGACGCTGGTGGTCCAGCCGCTGTGGTTCGTCGGGGTATACGTGGCGGTGACCGCGCTGACCCCGTACTGCGTGCGGGCGGCGCGCCGGCTCGGCGGCTGGGCGGCGGCCCCGCTGCTGGCCTCCGTCGCGGTGGTGGACTTCCTGCGCTACGGGCCGCCGGCCGGCTCGGTGCCCGGCTGGCTGGCACTGCTGAACATCCTGCCGGGCTGGCTGTTCGCGTACCAGCTGGGCGTGGCCTGGGGCGAGGGCCGGATCGGGCGGCGCGGGGCGTGGACGCTGCTGGCGGGCGGGCTCGCGCTGTTCGCGGCGCTGCTGGTGGTGTTCCACTATCCGGCGTCGATGGTCGGGGTGCCGGGGGCGGCGCGGACCAACTCGCACCCGCCGTCGCTGCTGGTACTGGCGCTGGCCGCGGCCCAGTCGGGTGCGGCGATGCTGCTGCGCGACCGGCTGGCGGGGCTGCTGTCGCGGCCCGCGCTGTGGGCGCCGGTCGTGGTGGTCAACCTGTGTGCGATGACGATCCTGTGCTGGCACCAGAGCGCCATGCTCGCCGCTGCCGTACCCGGCTCGTTCGCCGGGGAACTGGCGGGTCTGACGACGGCCCCCGACAGCCTGGGCTGGCTCGCGGCTCGCCTCGCCTGGATGCCGGTGTTCGCGGTGCTGCTGGTGGGCATCGCCCGCTACGCGCGCCGCTTCGAGGAGCCGTGGACCCGGGCGACCGCGGTCCGCCGGACGCTGGCCGGCGTGCTGGCGGCGGGGTTCGCGGTGTTCGCCCTGGGTCTGGCGTGAGGGGCGCCGGTACGGGCCGTCAGGCGATGGAGGCGGCGACGATCGCGGCCACGGCGAGGTTGCAGGACGCGGTGACCCAGACCGCCGGGTGGGGCTCCGGGTCGACGACGATGGCGCCGAGCTTTCCGGGGGTCACCAGGTCCAGCACCAGGAAGGCCACCGCCATCAGCACCAGCCCGAGCACGCCGAACGCCGCGGTGGACAGCAGGCCCTTGCCGAAGTCCTCGTAGGTCGTCCAGATCGAGGTGAAGACGATGCCGCCGATCCCGAGCAGCGCGGAACTGAGCAGCAGCGCGGCGTTGCGGTTGCGCTCCTCCCAGATCTGCTGCGGGAGCTTCCCGGGGGTCAGTACGTCCACCAGGACGATGCCGAGGACCAGCAGCACCAGACCGAGGGCGCCGAAGGCGCTGGTCCGGCCGAGTCCGTCGAGTATGTCGCTCATGGGGAAGCCTGTCTGCGCGTGGGAACCGGGGAGCGGGCGGGAAGGGGGTTGCACCCCCGCCGTGGGCCGGGCGAATCTATCGCACGTCGGGGCGGCGGACCATGGGGAGGTCGGCAGGTGGTGCGGCTGAGGGCGGCACGGGCCGGGGAAGCGCGGGAACTCACCGCGCTCGTCCTGCGCTCCAAGGCCCACTGGGGGTACGACGCGCGGTTCCTGGCCGCCTGTGAACCGGAGTTGACGCTCCGGCCGGACGACGTGCCGGCCCGGCGGGTGGTGGTCGCCGAGGACGGGCGCGGCGCCGTGGTGGGGCTCGCCTCTCTGGAAGGCGAGGGGGTACGGGCCCGGCTCGGCCTGCTGTTCGTGGAGCCGGCGGCCATCGGCCTGGGCGTGGGGCGGCTGTTGTACCGGGACGTGCTGCGCCGGGCGGTCGCTCTGGGCGTGCGCAGGCTGCTGATCGACGCCGACCCGCACGCGGCCGGGTTCTACCGGGTGATGGGCGCGGTCGCCGCTTCGGGTGCCCCGGCGGGGCTGGTGCGGTTCGAGGTGGCTCCTGCCGCCCTCGCGGGGTGGGCGCGGGCGTGGACGGGCGGGGTCCGTGCGGTACACGTGGGCAACGTCGCCGAGTTCAACGCGCAGTTCGCCGACGCCTCCCTGGACCGGGAGCAGCTCGCCGCGCACCACTACGCCGCGCTGGCGGCGTTCTACAGCCCCGAACCGGCGGCCCTGGTGCTGCCGAGTCGGGTACCGGCGGGGTGGCCGGCGCTGGTGGGCCGGCAGTTGGGCTGGGCCGAGGTGGAGGTGTACGACGGCCTGGTGGGGGCGGGACCGGGTCTGTCGGAGGCCGTACGGGACCGGCCCGCGCTGGCCGAGCGGCTGACGGAGGCCGGACTGCCCCTCGTACCGTGGGGGCTGACGGAGCCCTTCGGGCGGCTCGCGGGCCGGCCGTGGCGGCAGGGCGAGCTGTACTACGAGTCGAAGTCGGCCGCGCACGCCCTGTTCGGCCGCGTCCTGGCGGAGGGCGGGCATCCCCGGATCAGGCTGCCCGCGCAGTGGCGGGCCCCGACCCGGCGGGCGGCGGCGCGGATCCTGGCCCGGCGGGCCGCGGCCGGAGCGGGCTCGGTGCTCAAGTCCGAGTACGGCGTGGGCGGTTCGGGGGTCACGGTGGTCACCCCCGAGCGGCTGCGGGCGGCCGGCGGGGCGCGGGCGTTGCTCCGGCGGCTGCCGCGCGGCCCGCTGCTCGTGGAGGAGTACGTGCCCGGTCCGGCGGCGGGCGAACCCGGCGGCGAGCTGCGGGACCTCACCTACGACGGGTTCGTGGACGGCGCGGGCCGCGTCCACCCGGTGGGCGCGGCGGTGATGGACGTGGCCGACGGCGGCTACCGGGGTGCGACGGTCGGGCCGGGGGTGGTGCCCGCCGAGGCCGAGGGTCCGCTGCTGGCCTTCGGGGCGGCCGTGGGGCGGGAGTTGGCGGCGGCCGGCTACCGCGGTTGGTTCGACGTGGACTTCGTCGCCGACGGGGCGGGCGGCCTGGCGCCGACCGAGACGAACCTGCGGCTGACCGGGCCGGCGATCGCCTTCATGGTGGCGGCCCGGCTGGACGCGCTGCGCGGCGCGGGACACCTGGTGCGGATCGCGGACCGGGTGGATCTGGGGGCTCGGCTGCCGGACGGGCAGCTCGACGAGCTGTGCGGTGAACTGGCAGGGGCCTGCGCGCGGCTCGGGGCGGTGTTCGTCCCGGCGATCCCGACCGCGGCCTTCGAGCCGGCGCCCTGGTTGGGCGTTCTGGTGGCCGCGCACAGCAGGGAGGTGCTGGACGCGGCCGAGGCACTGGTACGGGCCGGAGCGCTCGCGGTGGGGCGGCCGTTCACTGACGGGCGCCCGCCTCAGCCGTCGGCCCCGACTGCCGAGGCCGGTTTCCGGGTCAGGTAGAAGGCCACGACGGCGCCGGCGATCATCAGCGGGATGTTGAAGGCGTAGACGAGGGCGGCCTGGCGCGGCCAGTCGTGCTTGGCCGCGAGCCGGTAGAGGTTGTCCTGGGGCCACCAGGCGACGAGCAGGTAGCAGACAGCCAGGTGGGCGGCCCTGGTCAGGGCGCGGCCCCGGCCCTGGCGCCGCATTGGGGAGCCGCCGCCGAACAGGAAGACGACGCCGACGGCGAAGGCCAGCGCCTCGAAGACGTAGAGGACGGAGAAGAGCGCCGCCCAGGGGGCCGGCACCCCGGTGAGGTCGGTCGAACCGGGCCAGAACACGTCGGTGAGCGCCAGGCCGAGGAGGGTCAGCGGGATCACCGCGCAGCCGGTGGCGCAGCCGGGCGAGAGTGCCTCGCCGCCGGCCCCCGCGTACTTGCCCGAGCCGCGGGCGGTCCGCGCGTTGCTGTTCGGCAGGACCGGCAGCGGCAGGGCGGTGCGGTCCTCGCGGCCCGCCCGGTCACGGGGCAGGGCGCGCAGCGGGACAACGGTGTGCGGGAGGTGCTCGGGAGGGACCTGGTCCGCCAGGTGCGCGCGCAGCGCGGCGATGTCGGGCAGGTCGGTGCCCGGCCGGGGTCCGGGGGGTGGGGCGAGGTAGGCGACGAGTCCGCGGGACCCGGCCTGGGGCCGCTTGCCGGGGTCCTCGTCGTCCCGGACGTCGGCGACGAGCGCGGACCCGACGCCGTCGTGGCCCCGGATCAGGGACTCCAGGTGGTGGGGTTCGAGGTGCCGGCCCTCGACGGTGATCCGGTCGCGGAGGCGGCCGCGGAACTCCAACAGGCCGTCGGGGCGGAGCAGCCCGAGGTCTCCGGTGGCCATGGCGTCCCCGCCGTCGGCCGGGGTCAGCAGGATCTGCCCGTCGCGCAGCTCGGCGCGGCAGCCGGGGAAGGGGGTGCCGATCAGCGCGAGCCGTTCGGGGGCGGCGGGTGGCGCGGGCAGCCGCGACGGTTCGAACCAGGTGCCGATCCCGGCGCTCTCGGTGGTCCCGTAGAGGGCCAGCACGCGCGCGCCGGGCCGTAGGCGGGCGTGCAGGGCGGCGTGTTCGTCCAGGTAGAGGCGGTCTCCGGTGACGGTGACCAGGCGCAGCGACCGGACGGCCGCGCCGGGGCGCGGCGGTGTGCCGGGAGCGGGCGGGCGGTCGTCGAGGAGCAGCCGGACCGCCCCGGCCGGGTCGGCGTGCAGGACGGTGACCCCGTCGGCCTCGACCGCCGCGCGGAGGTCCTGCGCCGACCAGGGGGTCCGCCCGGCCAGGACCAGGGCGCCGCCCGTGGCCAGCGCGCGGGGCCAGCCGGCGGCGAAGGCGGTCACGTCGGGCCCGGCGGTGATCAGGTGCCGGTCGGCGGGGGCGGGCGCCGCGACCTCGGCCCAGCTCTCGCAGGCGGCGAGCAGCAGGGTGTGGCTGACGGGCACGGGGCGCGGTTCGTCCGCCCCGGTGAACAACAGTGCTGCGGTGGCCCGGTCGCGCGTCGCGGGCGCGGGCCGGTCGGCCGGCCGCTCCGCGATGGCGGCCGCGTCGGCGCCGAGCCGGATGAACCGCAGGCCCCGGCCGTCGTCGAGCCGGGGGTGGTGGGCGGCGTGCGTGAGGACGGCGTCGGGCCGGATCGAGGCCAGCTGGCGCCGGCCCGTGCGGGCGTCGGCGACGTCGATCAGCGTGTAGGCCGCGCCGGCCTTCAGTACGGCGAGGAGGGCGACGACGAGTTCCGGCTGCCGGGCGGTGGCCACGGCCACGAGGCCCTGGCCGCGCAGCCCGGCGGCGAGCAGGTGGTGGGCGAGCCGGTTGGCGCGGGCGTCGAGCTGCCCGTACGTGAGACTGTCCGGTCCGGCGATGAGCGCGCGGGCCCCGGGGGCGTCGTGCGCCCACTGTTCGAAACGCCGGAGGACACTGCCGAGGGCCTGCCGTCCTGAGCGGGTGGTCTCTGATCCCTGCGTCATGGACCGATGATGCCACCCGGCACGGACATCCAAGAGAGAGTGAACGTCCTTGCTGTGATGTGCAGTTGTGCCGCCGCGCAGGAAACCATTGCCCTCAAGTTCGCTTGAGGTCTTAACGTTCGGTGTATGAACATGGAAGTCACCGCCTGGACATCGCTGCACAGCGCCATGAACGCGCAGCAGGACCGCCGCCCGCTCTCCCGGGCGGGCCTGCGCCGGGTCGCCGGCTTCGCCCGCCCGCACCGACGGGGTCTGAGCGGCTTCGTACTCCTCAGCGTGGTGACCGCACTGCTGGCCGTGGCCACCCCGCTGCTCGCCAGCCGGGTCGTGGACACGATCGTCGCGGGCGGGAACAGCACCACCATCACCCGGCTCGCCCTGCTCATCGCGCTGATCGCGGTGGCGGAGGCCGGCCTCGGCCTGCTGACCCGCAAACTGTCCGCCACTCTCGGCGAGGGGCTGATCCTGGACCTGCGGACCGCGGTCTTCGACCACGTGCAGCGGATGCCGGTCGCCTTCTTCACCCGCACCCGCACCGGCGCCCTCGTCAGCCGGCTCAACAACGACGTGATCGGCGCCCAGCGGGCCTTCAGCAACACCCTGTCCGGGGTGGTCTCCAACATCGTCACCCTGCTGCTGACGCTCGCCGTGATGCTGAGCATCTCGTGGCAGATCACCCTGCTGGCGCTGGTCCTGCTGCCGGTGTTCGTACTGCCGGCGCGGCGGATGGGGGCCCGGATGGCCGCCATGCAGCGGGAGGCCTCGACGCTCAACGCCGCGATGGGCACACAGATGACGGAACGGTTCTCCGCGCCCGGCGCCACCCTGGTCAAGCTGTTCGGCCGGCCGTCGGAGGAGTCCGCCGAGTTCGCGGCGCGGGCGGCCCGGGTACGGGACATCGGCATCCGCACGGCGATGGCCCAGTCGGCGTTCATCACCGCCCTCACCCTGGTCTCCGCGCTCGCCCTCGCGCTGGTCTACGGCCTCGGCGGGTACTACGCCGTGCACGGGACCCTCGAAGCGGGCTCCGTCGTCGCCCTCGCCCTGCTGCTCACCCGCCTCTACTCGCCGCTGACCGCCCTGGCCGGGGCCCGCGTGGAGGTGATGAGCGCGATGGTGAGCTTCGAGCGGGTCTTCGAGATCCTCGACCTGGAGCCGCTGATCGCCGAGAAGCCCGACGCGCGCCGGGTCCCGGAGGGGCCGGTGACCGTGGAGTTCGACCGGGTCTCCTTCGGCTACCCCTCCCCCGACAAGGTCTCGCTCGCCTCGCTGGAGGAGGTCGCCACCCTCGACGCGCGGGGCGGTACCCGGGTGCTGCACGACGTCTCGTTCCGCGCCGAGCCCGGCCAGATGATCGCGCTGGTCGGTTCCTCGGGCGCGGGCAAGTCGACCATCGCGCAACTCCTCCCGCGCCTGTACGACGCCGACGAGGGCGCGGTCCGGCTCGGCGGGATCGACGTACGCGACCTCACCGCCGACTCGGTCCGCGCGACCCTCGGCATGGTCACCCAGGACGGCCACCTGTTCCACGAGTCGGTACGGGCCAACCTGCTGCTGGCCCGGCCCGGGGCGAGCGAGGAGGAACTCTGGGAGGCCCTGCGCCGCTCCCGCCTGGACGGGCTCGTCGCCTCGCTGCCGGACGGCCTGGACACCGTCGTCGGCGAGCGCGGCTACCGGCTGTCGGGCGGCGAGCGCCAGCGGCTGACGATCGCCCGGCTGCTGCTGGCACGCCAGCGGGTGGTGATCCTCGACGAGGCCACCGCCCACCTCGACTCCACCTCCGAGGCGGCCGTGCAGGAGGCCCTCGCGGAGGCGCTGGCGGGCCGCACGGCGGTGGTGATCGCGCACCGGCTGTCGACCGTGCAGGCGGCCGATCTGATCCTGGTGGTGGAGGAGGGCCGGATCGCGGAACGGGGGACGCATGCCGAGCTGCTGGCGGCGGGCGGCCGCTACGAAGAGCTGTACCGAACCCAGTTCGCCCCGGCCGAGACCGCCGGCCCCGCCCCGGACGGCGCGGTACCGGTTTCGGGCGGCTGACGCGGGGCTGTTGCCGACTGACGCGCTCGCCGCGCTCGCCGGCACCACCGGACGGGCCGCGCGCCGTCCCGGCGGGCCGCCGTCACGGCGGCGCGGGCCCGGGCCGCACCGTACCGGGGCACCCCGGGCCGGCCAGAACCGCCCGTCAGGTGGCCCCGGATGTTCGACTGCCACCGCCGAACGGCCACGTGGCGTGCCGCCGGACCGCCGACGCCGCCGCCACGGCGGCACCGGAGCGGGCTGCCGGACGGCGCGCCAACCGTAGCGAGGGACTCCGGGCGATCCGGAACCGGCGGAAACCACCCTCAGGTGACCGGGCCGGCGGCCACGGCCGGGACACGTACGGAGGTTCCCCGGGCGGCTCGACGGCACCGCCGAACGGCCGGGCGGCGCCGCCGGAGAACCGGCGCGGGCTGCCCGGACCGGCCAGAACCACCTTCAGGTGGCCCCGACCCGGAGCCGGTCGGGGTCCGGGGCGAGTCCGGCTCTGCCCAGTTCCACCTCAGCCGGGCCGCCCGGTCGGCAAGGGACCCCGGCTGCCGGGCCGGGCGGAGCGCCGTCGCGGTGGGCCCGGGCCTCGGGGCCCGGTGCCCGCCGGAGGGTGGCTTCGCGCCATTTCTGGCGCCCGCACCGGCAGTTCACCCGCCGGCCGTTCCCGAGGCCGGGCGGGCGGGGTGTACTGGGGCGCTCGCCCCGGCCACCTCCCGCCCACCGCAAGGAGTCCATGTGCGCAACGCCTCGCCCGGGAACGGGCCCCGGCGCCGGTTCCGCCGGGTCCTGACCACCGCCGGTCTGGGAGCCGCCTCCCTCGTGATGGCGCTCCCGACCGTGGCCACAGCCGCCGTCGTTCCACAACTCCCGCAGAACGCCGACGGCCTGGAGCAGACCTTCTCCCCCGCCTACGACTACGACCGGGACGGCTGCTACGCCACCGCCGCCATCAGCCCCGACGGCACCCTGAACCCGGGGCTGAAACCCGGCGGGGACGTCAACGGCCACTGCCGGGACTACGCGCAGCTCCAGAACTCCAACACGTACGCCCGCGAAAAGTGCAACAACGGCTGGTGCGCGGTCATGTACGCGAGCTACTTCGAGAAGGACCAGGCCACCCTCGGCCCGGCGGCCATCGGACACCGGCACGATTTCGAGCACGTGGTCGTCTGGGTCAAGGACAACCGGGTGGAGTACGTGTCGACCTCCCAGCACAGCGGCTGGAAGTGGTACCCCCGCTCCCAGGTCCGGTTCGACGGATCACACGCCAAGGCCGTCTACCACAAGGACGGCGCCTCGACGCACTTCTTCCGGCCGGCCAACGGGAACGACGAGCCTGCGGAGAACCACACGGGCAACTGGTTCTTCCCGCGCCTCGTCGGCTGGAACGGCTACCCGGCGGGCTTGCGCGACAAGCTCGTGAACGCCGACTTCGGCGCCGCCACCATCAAGATCTCCGACGCCCGCTTCAACGACGCCCTCAATGCCGCGAAGCCGCCCGTCCCCTTCGATCCCTACGGCTGACGGCGGCCGCCGCCCGGCACCAGCCACCACAGGAGCCAGGAACCGGTGCCGAGGAGGAGGCCGTTGGAGACGACCCCGACGAAGCCCCAGATGGGCCAGATGGCGGCGACGCCGAAGAACAGCCACATGTTCACCAGAACGAACAGCGGCCAACCGACGGCCGCCGGCCAGCGGGGCCGCAGGACGGCGTTCACCAGTGCGATCACCCCCGCGGTGACGGAGATGAGCACCTCCCGCTTGTAGCCGTGCCAGTCCCGCACCTCGTTCCACGGCAGTACGGTGCCGAGCCAGATCAGCGCGAAGCAGCACGCGGCGCGCAACAGCAGCGACACCGGGGCCTGCGGCGGCGTCGTGACCCTGGTGGCCGTGCCCTCGGCGGCGCCCTTGGCAGCCGTCATGCGGCCGCGCTCCGCGGGCGCGGCGGGCGCCGCCGCTCCGGCGCCGGCGGAGACGGCTTCCAGTGCGGCCAGCGCCTGGTCGGTGGTGGCCCGGCCGTCCGGGTCCTTCGTCAGGAGGGCGGCGAGTACGGGGGCCAGCGGGCCCGCGCGCTGGGGTACCGGCGGCTCCTTCGTGACGATGGCGACGCACAGGGCGGAGAACGTGCCGGCGGAGAACGGCGGCCGGCCCTCCAGCGCGCTGTACAGCGTGGCTCCCAGCGACCAGAGGTCGGTGGCGGGCGTCGGCGGTCTGCCCTCCAGCTGCTCCGGGGCCATGTAGGCGGGCGTGCCGATGAGGGTGCCGGTGTGGGTGAGCGTCATAGTGGCGTCCGCCATGTGGGCGATGCCGAAGTCCGTGATGACGACCCGGTCGTCCATCAGCAGCACGTTGTCCGGCTTGAGGTCGCGGTGGACGATGCCGGAGGCGTGCGCCCGGGAGAGCGCTTTGAGCATCAGCACGCCGATCTCGGCGACCCTGCGCACCGGTAAGCTGCCCGCCTGCGCCACGGCGGCGGCCAGCGAGGGGCCCGTCACGTACCCATGACGATGACCGGAGCGCCTTCGTGCTCGACCACGTCGTGCACGGTGATGATCCCCGGGTGGTTGAGCCGCGCCGCGGCCCGCGCCTCGCGCAGGACGCGCTGCAGCAGCACGGCACGCTGTTCCTCGCCGATGCCCGGCGGGAGCGTGACCTCCTTGACGGCGACCTCGCGCCCCAGCCGCTCGTCATGGCCCCGCCACACCCGGCCCATGCCGCCCCGGCCTATGGGCTCCAGGAGTTGGTACCGGCCGCCGATCAGTGCCCCGCCCACGTCTGCCACGCCGCCAGCCTAACGTCGCGGGCCGCCCGCGTCCGAGGACTTCCATCCCTGCCGGTGGAGCTCCTCGAAACCGTCCAGGAGGAGGTCCAGTGCGAACTCGAACTCGAACTGGTCGTCGCAGCCCTGGCCCACGACGGACCCCTGGTCGTGGGCCACCGCCCGGGCCAGCTCCGTGACATGGGGATACCGCTGCGCGGCCGCGGCGAACGCCTCGGGCGGCGGGCCGGGTTGCGGCGGCGGGTTTTCGAACAGCTCCTGGGTGAAGCCCAGCACCCGGCTGCCCAGGGCGTGCATCACGTGGTGGGTGAGGTCGACGGACAGGCCGCCGGCCCGGAACGTCCCGATCACCGAGTCCAGGTGGGCGAGTACGGCCGGCGTCGGGCTGGTCCGGGACTGGAGCACCCGGGACGCCCAGGCGTGTGCGCGCAGCGCGCCGCGCGCCGCGAGGATCCGCCGCCGGACCGCGTCCTTCCAGTCGGCCCCCGGGGGCTGGTGCCCGATCTCGCCGACGACGACGTCCACCATCCCGTCCAGGAGTTCTTCTTTGTTGGCGACGTGCTTGTACAGCGCCATCGGCACGACGCCCAGTTCCTGGGCGAGCCTGCGCATGCTCAGGCCGTCGATCCCGGCGTGGTCGGCCAGCGCGACGGCCGTGCGCAGCACCCGGTCCCGGTTCAGGGGGGACCGGCGTGCGGCCCCGGTCGGTTCGGCCATCCCGGTCAGCTCCCTTCGAAGACGGTGCCGGAGGCCCGGCTTGACGAGTGTACGCCGTACACCTACCGTGCATCCCAGGTGTACGCCGTACACCTCCAAGGAGGTCCGGATGAGCTCAACCAGGAGAACGGCCGCAGTGGCGGGCGTCTTGTTCCTCGTCACCGAGACAGCGGCGATCGGCGGGCTCACGCTCTACGGCCCCGCGCTGCACGGCGCTGCCTACGTCACAGGTTCCGGGGCCGACACCCGGGTGTTCCTCGGCGCGCTGTGCGAGTTCGTCCTCGCCCTCGCGGTCATCGGTACCGGCGTCGTCCTCTTCCCGGTCGTCAAACGGCACGGCGAAGGGGCCGCGCTGGGCTACGTCTGCGGGCGGCTGCTGGAGGCGGCCGTCATCGTCGTGGGCATCATCAGCGTGCTGTCGCTCGTCACGCTGCGCAGGGACTCGGCGGGAGCGGGCGCCGACGGTGCCGCATCGCTCGCCACGGCCGGCGACACCCTGATCGCCGTCCACGACTGGACGTTCCTCTTCGGCCCCAACTTCGTACTGGGGGCGAACACCCTGGTGCTGGCGTCGCTGATGTACGGTGCCCGGCTCGTGCCGCGCTTCATCGCCGTGCTCGGCCTGGTCGGCGGAACCATGATCTGCGCCTCGGCGGTCGCCGTGCTGTTCGGCCTCTACCCGCAGGTCTCGGCGGCGGGCTCGCTCGCGGCGCTCCCGGTCTTCGCGTGGGAGGTGACACTGGCCGTCCGGCTCATCGCCCGGGGCTTCGAGCCGGCGGCGGAGGCCGGGACCGTCGTTTGACGGGCCCGGCCCCGCTCGGGCGCCGGTCGGTCAGACGCGGTCGGCCGCGATCAGGACGTACTGGAAGGAGCCGTCCCGGTAGGAGTTGATGAACGCCTCTTCGATGCCGGTGACCAGGGAAGAGGTGGCGCGCAGCTCCCAGTAGGGCAGGGTCGCGGGGGTCAGGTCGATCACGGCCTGCGGAACGAGACGGTTGTCGGCCATGGCGCGCAGGTACTCGCGGCGGGAGTGGATGTTGCACTCGAAGTGGGCGTTGATCTGGGAGACCCACTTCGAGGGCTGGCCGTAACGCGGGTTCCAGCAGCCGGTGATGGTCACGTAGCGGCCGCCGACCGCGAGGACGCGGGAGTGCTCCGCGAAGAGGTCGTGCAGGTCGACGTACATGCTCGACTCGTTGTTCCACGAGGCGGCGGCGCGCCCGGTCTCGAAGGGCGTGCCGAGCATGTTGCAGACGCGGGCGTGGACGTGGTCGTCGATGCCGAGTTCGCGGGCGCGCCGGTTGGCGAACTCGGCCTGCTTGGCCGACAGGGTGACTCCCTCGACCTTGCAGCCGAAGCGCTGGTGGGCCATGACCATCGAGCCGCCGCGGCCGCAGCCGGCGTCCACGAGCGTGTCGTCGCGCCCGATCGGGCCGAGGTGGTCCAGCAGGAGTTCGGCCTGCGCCGACTCCAGCCGGTGGAGTTCGGCGACCAGCCTCTTCTCGTACCCGCTTTCGCCGGCGTCGCCCAGGGCGGCGTGGTCGACGTCGCCGATGCCGTAGTGGTGGTGGTAGAGGCCGTCGACGTCGCCGAGACGCAGGTTCACGGGCCTGGCTTCGACGTCCCAGTAGCGCGCGATGTCGCCCTGGTAGGGCGTCGCCGGGCCGGGGATGAACACGGAGGTGGTGGCCGCGGTGAGATCGGTGCTGGTCACAGTGGGGTCCGTCCTTACCAGAAGTCGGGCAGGCTGTAGCGGTAGGTGTTGGTCTGGTGCCAGTAGTGGTTGCCGTCGACCCAGGCGGCCACTCCGCCCAGGAAGCGCAGCACGCTCGGGACGGGGCAGGCGGCGGCCAGGGCGGCGGCTTCGGCTTCGAAGTCGTGCATGAGGTCGTTGTGGACCTCGACCGCCTTCAAGTAGCCCTCGCGGTCGGAGACGCCCTCGCGGTCGGCGATCACCACGGGCAGGTTCAGGTGCTTGCCGGGGCCGGCGAGTTCCTTGGTGTACGAGTACAGGTCGTTGACGAGGGTGGTGGCGTTGCCCGCGAGCGCGATGACCCGCTGCATGGCGGGCTGCGCGTGCAGGTCGGCCGGCAATTCGTAACCGCCGACGGTGTCGGTGATGGTGGGGCAGGGGCGGAAGTTGTTGAACTGGCGCATCGCCAGGTACTCCCACACCTCGGGGACGTGGTCGGTCTGGGCCCAGGCCGCCTCGGCGAGGTAGCCCAGGTGCAGCCGGGCCATGTCGTGCCGGAACCGGTCCGCCTGGGAGGCCGTGGACTGCTGGACGAAGTACTCCATGGCGGAGCGGTAGGCCCGCCGCGGGGCGTCCGCGTGGAGCGACTCCGCCCACTGCGGCTGGTACTCCTCCGTCGTGTGCAGGGGGTCGAGGGCGGTGTGCGCCAGCAGGAGGCGGCCGCCGAGGCCGATGGGCGAGCCTCCGTGGTCCTCGCAGTAGCAGTCGTCCAGCGCGTTCTCCGCGACCATCAGCCGGGTGGCGACCATCAGGTGGTCGACGGTCGGGGCGTCGGGATGGCAGGCGACCATGTAGCGCCCGACGGAAAAGCCGTCGAACTGGTCCTCCCAGTCCTCGGGGTAGAGCTCGACCTCGTCCAGGGCCCAGGCCTTGATCCTCCGGCTGACCTCCGCCACCCGCGCGGGGTCGGGTTCCGGCACCGGGTGGTGGTAGAGGCCCGGGACCGGACGGCCCTGTGCCGCCGGCCCGGGTGCCTCGGGAGCCGGCGGCGGCACGCGCCGGGCCGGGTACAGGCTCGCCGTGCCCAGACCGCTGGGGCCGCGCAGGATCCGCTCCAGGGCGGGGCTCCGCTCCACGGCTACGGCAGCGCCCTCCGGCACCGGCACGTCTGCGGGCACCTCCACGGGGAGGGCGCCCCCGGCGGAGGCGGGGGCCGGGACGGCGGACGGCGCGTGCCCGGCATCGGGGCCCGGGGCGTTGGCCAGGGCGCCCAGGAGGAGATCGGCTCCAAAGCGGGCGGCTGCGGCGGGCAGGCTCGATTGCAGGGGGGAAGGCCCGGGATCGGGCATCCGTGGCTCCTTGGTGGTGTGGGCGGGCTGTCCCGGATCCCGGGTACGCTCGGCCGGCCCGGGAAGGTACGGGCTGTCGTGACGGTCGGGGCTCGCCGGCTTCGGGCGGGTCCGCTACGCGCGCCGGTGGGCGATCTGGACGTTCTCCAGCACGCCGAGCGCATCGGGCACCAGGACGGCGGCGGAGTAGTAGGCGGTGACCAGGTAGGAGATGATCGACCTCTCGTCGATGCCCATGAAGCGCACCGACAGCCCCGGCTCGTACTCCTCCGCCAGACCGGTCTGACGCAGGCCGATGACGCCCTGGTTGTCCTCGCCGGTGCGCATGGCGAGGATCGAGCTGGTGTTCTCCTTGCTGATCGGGATCTTGTTGCAGGGCAGGATCGGGACCCCGCGCCAGGCCGGGACCTGCTGCCCGCCGACGTCGACGTGGTCCGGATAGAGGCCGCGGGCGTTGAGCTCGCGCCCGATCGCCGCGATCGTCCGGGGGTGGGCGAGGAAGAGCTTGGTGCCGCGGCGGCGGCACAGCAGATCGTCCAGGTCGTCGGGGGTGGGCGGGCCGGAGTGCGGCTGGATCCGCTGCTTGAAGGCCGCGTTGTGGAGCAGACCGAACTCCCGGTTGTTGACCAGCTCGTGTTCCTGGCGCTCGCGCAGCGCCTCAATGGTGAGCCTGAGCTGCTCCTCGGTCTGGTTCATCGGTTCGTTGTAGAGGTCGGCGACCCTCGTGTGGATCCGCAGCACGGTCTGCGCGATGGAGAGTTCGTACTCGCGGGGTTCGAGTTCGTAGTCCACGAAGGTGCCGGGCAGCTCCGGCTCACCCGTGTGGCCGGCCGACATCGCGATCTCGGCCTCGCCGTGCCGGTTCTGCCGCCGGCGGGGCAGCGAGCCGTACCGCCGGACGTGCTCCCGCAGGTGCGGCGCCGAGGACAGCACGGCGGCGAAGTCGGTGCGGGACAGGGTGAGCAGGGTGCCGCCGGTCTCGGCGGTGGCGGTGCAGTCCCACCGGGCCTCGCCGTCCAGCAGGGCGTTCTCACCGAACCGGTCGCCGTCGGCGAGCACGGCGAGCACGTCCTCGTCGCCGTACTTGCCGACGGAGGTCTGCCTGATCCGGCCGTGTGCGATCAGGTGGATCTGCTCGGCGGGGTCACCGCGCTCGGCCAGCACCTCGCCCGCCCGGAAGTCGCGCTGGACGCACCGCCCGGCGATCGCGGTCAGTACCTCGACGTCGTCGAAGCCGCGCAGCATGGCCAGTTCGCCGAGCTCCCGGGGGATCACCCGGACGCGGGCGCCGTCCTGGACGAACTCGATGCGCCCGTCCCCGACGGCGTAGCTCAGCCTGCGGTTCACCCGGTAGGCGCCGCCCTTGGCCTCCACCCAGGGGAGCATCCGCAGCAGCCAGCGGGAGGTGATCTCCTGCATCTGCGGGGCGGACTTGGTCGTGGTGGCGAGGTTGCGGGCGGCCGCCGTGCCCAGGCTGGACCGCGGAACGGGCTCCAGCTGCGCTTCCGGGCTGGTGTCAACGGTCATCGGGCGGGCTCTCCTTCGCAAGGGCGGTGATCGGCGTACCCGCGCGTTCGCCGGTGAAAGCGGAAACAACAGGGCGAACGTTCGGGAATCCGTCCGGATCTCTGGGAACGCTAGCGGCCGCTACGCCCGATCTGCCCCGGGAAGCCGGTGGGTTACCCCGAAGCGGTGATCTCGCCCCGTGAGGTGTTTGCCCGGGCCACCGACGGTATTCGGCCGTGGGCCGGGACTGCCCGGTGTGACGGCGCTCGCCGGGCCCCGGCTCCGCTTGAATACGTCGTACCCGACCGGCTTCAGCGGGAACCACCGGCGGCGAGGAGCGGGGAGGTACCCGGACGTGGGGCAGGGAACGGAACAGGGGGCCGCAACCGGGCGCGTGATCGTGGTGATGGGCGTGGCGGGCTCGGGGAAGACGTCCGTGGGCCGGCTGCTCGCGGACGCGCTCGGCCTTCCGTACGCGGAGGGCGATGCGTTCCATTCGGCGGCCAACGTCGCCAAGATGTCCGGGGGCACGCCTCTGGACGACACCGACCGGTGGCCGTGGCTGGACGCCGTCGGGGAGTGGATCGGGGACCGGGCGGGGCGGGGCGGCGGAGTGGTCGCCGCGTCCGCCCTCAAGCGGGCGTACCGCGACCGGTTGCGCGCCGCGGCCCCGGAGGTGGTCTTCGTGCACCTCACCGGGGAGCGCTCGCTGATCGAGGAGCGGTTGGCGGGGCGCACGGGACATTTCATGCCGGCCGCGCTGCTGGACTCCCAGCTCGCCGCGTTGGAGCCGCTGCAGGACGACGAGGCCGGTGTGGTCGTCGATGTCGCCGGTACCCCGGAGCAGGCCGCGCGGCGGGCCGTGACCGCGTTGCGCGCGCCGGCCGCCGAACGTCCCGGCAGCGCTTAGGGATCCTTGCGGCGCAGGGCCGGTCCGGTCGTGCGCCGTGCCCGCCGCCGGGCACCGAGCTGGGCGGCGGCGAGGGTGAACGCGGCGGCCGCGACGGCGCAGCGCTCGGCGAGGGCGGTGACCTCGGTGCCGAGGGGGTCGGTGTGCGGGCCCCGGCGCCCGAGGTCCGCGGCGACGGAGCGCAGCCGCTCGGCGTGCGAGCGCAGTGCGGCGGAGTGGGCGCGAAGGGCGTCGACGGCGGCGGCCGGGCGCGGGCGGACCCTCGGGGTGGCGGGCAGGTGGTTCACGGGGTGCTCCAGGGTGTCGGGGCCGCGCTCACGGGGCGCCGGGCCGGTGGACGAGGCTTGCGGTCACCGGCCCGCGGTAGGCGACGGCCATCGAGGCCTCGGCCGCCACCAGCGGGATCACCCCGGCGGTGTCCTGTTCGGCGGGTCCGCCTTCGGCAGGGACGTCTGCGGCAGGCACGTCTGCGGCAGGCACGTCTGCGGCACGCAGGGCGAAGACGGCGGTGCCGGGGTCGGCGGGACCGCCCGCGCGGGGCGGGGAGCCGATGGTGACGACGTGGGTCACCGTGTAGAGGGCGGTGAAGTCCCGGTCCGCGGCGAGTTCCATGGCGATGGCCCCGCCCTCCCCGCTGCCCACGAGGGCCAGTTCGGTACCCGAGGGCACCGACACGCGTACGATCCGGGCCGCTTCGCGCCGGTGGTGGCCGCTCCCGGCGGCCGGGCCGGACGGGCTCGCGAGCTGGACCACGTGGCGCGGGACTCCGTCGGGACCGGCCACCTGCTGGACGAGGACGGTGCCCGCGGCCCCGATCAGCGCCAGATTGCGGGCGTAGCCGGCCAGGGTGGCGGAGGTGTCGAGCGCGTACGGGTGCGGTCCGGGCGGTCCGGGATGCGGTGGATCGCAAGGCGGCCGGCCGCTTTCGTACCCGCCGCGCGCGGGGGCGGCCCGGACCGGGTCCGGGGCTCCGCTGACCGGGTCGGCCCGGCCGGGACCGCGGCCGAAGAAGGCCCGGAGGGCGGCGCCGAGACCGAGCAGCCGCGGGGCGGGCCGGCTCCGGCCGGTGGCGATCTGCCAGCCGGCGTGATCGTTGAACGGGTTGTCGTCGGTCAGCGCGTCCCAGGCCAGGATGTCGGCGAAGGAGGGGGCCAGCAGGCCGAACGCGCGCTCGGCCCCCCGCTCGCGCAGGACCGCGCGGAACAGCCGGACGGCCTCGCCCTGCCGGTCGTCCTCGACCGCCCGGAACACGGCGGCGGAGTCGGGGTCCGCCAGCAGAGCGGGCTCGGCCTCGCCCGCGGCCCGGATCCTGGTCTTGAGGCCGCAGACCGCGAGGCTGACGGCGAGGCTCTCCCGGCCGGTGAGGATCCCGGCGAGCCACCCGGCCCGGGCCGCGCCCGGGCCGCGCGCCGCCCAGCCGAGGCCCGCAGGGTCGGTGAGGGTGCGCAGCAGGGTGCGCCACGCCAGCCGGTGGCTGCCGCCGCGGCCGAGCGCGGTGACGGGCAGGCGGCCGCCGAGGGCGAGTCGGGAGGCGTACCGGGCGGCCTCGGCCACGGCGTCGGCGGCCTCGGCCAGCTCCCGGCACAGGGCGCGCAGCAGTTCGGCGTCCTCGGTGGTGGACGCGTGGGTCGGGGCGTCGGACATGGGCACCTCGGTGGTCGGATCCGGCGGCGGGCTCCGGCGAAGGCGTTCGCCGGCGGGCTCTCTACGGCCGCGGCGGCGGCCGGAGCGGCGGCCTCGCCGGCGCTGGGAGCGACGGCCTCACCGGCGGGCGAGCCGCAGCCGGATCCCCCGCGGGTCGAGGGTCGCGGGCAGCGGCCCCATCGGGTCCAGGGCGGGCCGCCCGTCCCGGAGCCGGTGTCCGCGCAGTACCTCCGCGCAGAAGGCGGCCACGACGAGCAGGCCCAGCTGGTCGCCGGGGCAGCGTCCGGCTCCGTGGCTGAAGGGGGCCATCCGGATGTCCTGGTGGGCCCCGTGGGACGACCACCGCCCGGGAACGAAGACGTGCGCGGCCGGCATGTGTTCGGGGTCGCGCTGGTGGAACAGGACGGGCAGCAGCACGGCGGTCCCTGCGGGGTGGCGCACACCGCGCCACTCGGTCTCGGCGCGGGTGACCCGGATCAGGTCCGGCACCACCGGGTAGAGCCGCAGCGATTCCCGGACGCAGGCCCGCAGCCGGGGCAGTTCGCCCGAGGCCGCGTCGGCCCCCCGGGCCTCGGCGGCGGCCACGTCCTGCTCGGCGGGATGCGCCGCGAGCAGCAGCAGCGTGCGCAGCAGGGTGGCGGGGACGGTGTCCATGGCCTGGAGCCACTGCCGGGCCTGGCCGGCGGGGTCGGGGGCGCCGGCGGGGCCGGTGTGCCGGCGGGCCCGCCCGACGAGGGTGTACGGCTCGGCGTCGGCGGCGTACCGCTCGATGCGGGCGGCGGTCTTGCCGGACAGTTCACGCAGGGCGCGCGGGAGCCCTCCGTGCCGGCCCGGCCGGCCGCCCCCGCCCCGCAACCGGCGGATCCAGCCGGCCAGTTCCTCGTCGTCCGCGGCCGCGTCACCGAGCACCATCCGGCGGCCGGCCCGGGCGACGGGGTGCCGGGCGAGGGCGAGCCGAAGGGTTCCGGGGGCGGTGAACTGCCGGGCCTCCTCGGCGATGACGGTGAGGAACGGCCCGTACGAGGGGTGGACGGTGGTGCCGGGTGCGAGGGCGGCGTCGTTGATGCCGGCCCGGTCGGCGCGGACCGGGCCGGCCGGCGGCACGGGTCCGGGGCCCTCGCGGGGGCCGGGCGGGTCCACGGCGAGGGCGGTGACGGGTTCCGCGTAGAACTGGTGCAGGTCCTGCGGGTCGAGGATGACGAGCAGCGTTCCGGACAGGCCGCGGACGAGTACGGGCGCCCCGCCGTGCCGGGCGCGCATGGCCCGCAGGGTGGCGGCGGACCAGTGCGGCCGGGTGAGGGCGTTCCAGGGCCGGGCCGTGTGCGGGCGGCGGCTCGCGAAGCCGCGCACGAGCTCCGGCAGGGCGTGGGTGGCGGCGAAGCGGACCGTCTCGGCCCGTCCGGCCCTGGCGGGCTGCCCGGCTCCGGCCTCGGCCGGACGGCCGGCCGCCGTGGTCGACTGGGTCATTGCCGGGACCACCTTGCCTGTTCGGGCGGGCTCCCGGGGGTGGCGGAGCGCCGCAGCCGTGGTTCAACGGTCGGTGACATCGGGATCACCGTACGTCGGAGGTGGTGGGTGCGCGCTCCGGGTGCGCTACGGGAGTGGAGCCGTCCCGGGGAGCCGCCGGGCGGTGAACGCCGTCTCGCGGAAGGCCGTGGCGGACGGGCCGCCCGGGGAGGCGGGGACGAGCACCGCCCAGCGGCGTCGGCGGGGCGAGAGCCACAGGGCCGGGCCGTCACCGTGGGTCCAGACGCCGGAGGGCGCCGGGCGCCAGAGGAGGCCGCGGGCCGGGGTGAGTTCCCCGGTACGGATGCGCAGCGACTCGGCGGTCCAGGCGCGGGGCACCGGGTGGTCGGCGGTGGAGAGCAGGTGGCGCAGGAACCGGGCGAGGTCGGCCGCGGTGCTGTGCAGGGCGGCGCCGGTGAAGCGGGTGCGGGTCATGCCGAGGGGTCGCCAGACGCGGGCCGGGGCGTGCTCGGCGAGCGGTCCGCCGCAGAGGTGTTCGGCGAGCCGGGTCAGGACGGGGACGCCGCCGGAGCGGGTGAGGAGGTGGTGGGCGGTGCTGCCGTCGGGTGCCTCGGCCCCGTGGACGGCGAGGGGCCCGTAGGAGGCGAGGGGTCCGGGCCGGCCGAGGGGCTCGTATGAGGCGGGGGGCCCGTGGGCGGTGAGGGGCCCGTAAGCCGTGAGGGGCCCGTAAACCGTGAGGGGGGTGTGCAGCGCCAGCTCGCCCTGGGCGACCAGGGCGCCGATGACGGGCCAGAGCGCCAGTACGGCGGCGAGCCCGCTGACGTCGAGGCCTCCGTCCTGGTCGCCGCCGGCGGCGAGGGCGTGATCGGGGCCTCCGACGGCCCAGACGGCATCGGGGCCGGCCGCCCGGGCCAGGGCCCGCTGCCACGCCGCCGAGTCCTCTTCCGGCCCGGCCTGGTCCGCCTGCTCGCTCCGCAGCGTCATGGTCGGCCACGCTAGCGGGCCGCCGCTCCGCTCCCCTCGGCGGACTCCGGCGCGCCCGGCCGCTCCACCCGGATGCCGGTACGACTATCCGCATGCGCCCCGGTCCGCGGGTCCCGGAAGGGGTGGCCGGGCCGGGTGGCCTTTCGGGGGCCGGCGGGTCAGCCTGGGGGCATGACCGCACCTGCTGAGCCACCGCCCGAGCCGTCCGCCGACGTGCCGGGGAAGCAGGGGCGGCCGGTTCCGCCACCGGGCGGGTCCGGCGTCCCCGACGTCCCGCTCCGCTCCGGACGGGGCCGGTGGATCCTGCTCACCACGGTGCTCGGGTCGAGCATGGCGCTGCTGGACTCAACGGTGGTCAACGTCGCGCTCCCGCGGATCGGCCGGGATCTCGACGCCGACCTCGCGGTGCTCCAGTGGACGGTGAACGCCTATCTGCTGACCCTCGCCGGACTGATCCTGGTCGGCGGGGCGCTCGGGGACCGCTTCGGGCGCCGGCGGATCTTCGTGCTGGGCGTGGTGTGGTTCGCCGTCGGTTCCCTGCTGTGCGGCATCGCGCCGAACGAAGGCGTGCTGATCGCCTCCCGCGCCCTCCAGGGCATCGGCGGGGCTCTGCTGACGCCCGGTTCGCTGGCCCTGATCCAGGGTTCGATCCGGGCCGACGACCGGGCGCGGGCGATCGGCCTGTGGTCCGGGCTGGGCGGGGTGGGGGCGGCCGTGGGCCCGTTCCTCGGCGGGTGGCTGGTCGACGGGCCCGGCTGGCGCTGGGTGTTCCTGATCAACGTGCCGGTGGCGGCGCTGTGCGTACCGGTGGCGCTGAGACACGTACCGGAGTCGCGCGACCCGCAGGCGCACGGGCGGTTCGACGTGGCGGGCGCCCTGATCGGGGCGGGGGCGCTGGGCCTGCTCACCTACGCGCTGATCGAGGCGCGCAACGGCACGGCGCTGGTCTTCGCCGCGGCGGTGGGCGGGCTGCTGCTGGGGGCCCTGTTCGTCTACGTCGAGCGGCACCGGGAGTATCCGATGGTGCCGCCGTCGATCTTCGCGTCCCGGCAGTTCACCGCCGTCAACCTCGTCACCCTGTGCGTGTACGCGGCGTTCGGCGGCTTCTTCTTCCTCGTGGTGCTCCAGCTCCAGGTGGTCGTCGGGTACTCGGCGCTCGCCGCCGGGGCCGCGCTGCTGCCGACCACCGTGCTGATGCTGTTGCTGTCGGCGCGCGCGGGGGCGCTCGGGGAGCGGATCGGGCCGCGCCTGCCGCTGACGGTGGGCCCGCTGCTGTGCGCGGGCGGGATGGTGCTGATGCTGCGCGTCGGGCCGGGCGCCTCGTACCCGGCGGACGTGCTGCCCGCGCTGATCGTGATGGGGATGGGGATGGTGACCCTGGTGGCTCCGCTGACGGCGACGGTGCTGGCTTCGGTGGACCCCGGCCGGGCGGGGCTGGCCAGCGGCATCAACAACGCCGCCGCGCGGGCGGCGGGGCTGCTCGCGGTGGCGGCGCTGCCGCTGCTGGCGGGGATGGGTCCCGACTCCTACCTCTCCGCGCCGGCTTTCGACGCGGCTTTCGGGCGGGCCATGCTGTGGTGCGCGGGGATCCTCGTGGCGGGGTCGGTCCTGGCGTGGGCGACCGTACGCAATCCGGCGCCCGCGGCGTGCCACCCGCTGTGCCGTACCTGCTGCGGGGTGACCTCGCCGCCGCTGGAACCGCCGCGTGCGGCGGAGCGGTGAGGGCTTGGCACCGCGATGTGCTGGAGTGCGACGGCCGACCTGACGGCGGGCGCCGTCATCACCGCTGTGGGAGCCGCGTGTGTGGTCCGCGTCCGGCGGGCCCGCGATCTGCCCGTCGCCGCGCTGCCGCTGTTGCTCGGTGTGCACCAGCTGCTGGAGGCCGCCGTCTGGGATGCGGGCGGGGGCCGTGGCGTCGCCGCCACCGCGTGGGCGGTGGTCGCCCTGCCGGTGCTGCCGGTGTGGGTGTCGCCGGGGGTGCTGCTGGCCGCCGGGCCGGGGGCTCCGCGGCGGCTGTGGGGTCCGGTGGCCGTCGGTCTCGCCGCGGCCGGGGTCCTGGCGTACTGTCTGGCCACCCGGCCGGTGTCGGCGCGGATCCGGGGTCATGCCGTCGGCTACGGCGTCGACGTGCCGTACCCGGCGCTGGTCCTGGCCGGCTATCTGTTCGCCACGCTGGGGGCCCTGCTGCTGACCGGTGACCGCCGGCTGCGGCTGCTCGGGGCGGTGCTGGCCGTCGGCGCGCTGGTCTGCGCGGGGCTGTGGCGGCTGGAGTTCGCCTCCACCTGGTGCGCCTTCGCGGCGGTGGCGTCGGGGCTGGTGCTCGGGTGGGTGCGCCGACGCCGCTGAGCCGTCACTGGTTGCGGGCGCCGAGGACGAAGAGCAGGTAGACGAAGGCGGCGAAGAGGTGGCCCACGAAGAGGTAGGCGACCAGCCGGATGACCAGGCCGCGCGGGAACTTGGACTCGATCCGCTTGAGCACGCTCAGGGGCTGTTCGGGCGGGGTGTGGGGCATGGCGCGGCTCCTCGGTCAGCGGCGGTCGGTGGTCGCCCCGCCGAGGCACAGCCCGGCGAGGCTGCTCTGCAGCAGGGTGTGGACGAACAGCAGGTCGGCGCCGGCGGGGGTGGCCGCGCCGATCCGGTGCGGGGTGAGCGAGTCGAAGTGCGCGCTGTCGCCCGGCTCCAGCAGGTGCCCGGTCTCGCCCAGGTGCAGCCGGAGCGTGCCGGTGAGCACGTACAGCCACTCCTCGCCGGGGTGGACGCGGACCAGCTCGCCCTGCCCGCGGCCGGCCGGGACGTGTACCCGCAGCGCCTGCATGCCGCGGCCGGAGCCGCCGGCCTGCCAGTACGTCCAGCCGTCCGCCTCGCGGGCCCCGGGTCCGCCCGCCCGTACGATGGGATCGGCCACGGCCGGGGTCTCGCCGAGCAGCTCGGAGACGGTCGTGCCGTAGGTGCGGGCGAGACCGAGGAGCAGCGGCAGCGAGGGCTGTCGCCGGCCGGTCTCCAGCCGGGACAGGTGGGCGGGCGAGAGCCGGGCCCGGGCGGCGGCGGCTTCCAGGGTGAGCCCGGCGCGGCGGCGCAGCTCGCGCAGCTGCGGAGCGACGGCGGGCAGTTCTTCGCCCCCGGGCGCTGCGTCGGCGCCGTGGGCAGGACCGGTTGTCATGCCCCGATTGAGCCAGACATTTGCCGCTGGGGCAATTCTCCTTGCCTCTGAGGCAAAAGGGCTGGCTCAGTCCGTCCGGTCGCCGAGCACCGTCTCCACGGTGTCCGCCTCCTGCGCGTTCTTGTCCGGGCGGTGCCGCAGCACCCGTGCGAAGCGCAGCGCGACGCCGGCCGGGTAGCGCGGGGAGCGCTGCAAGCCGTCGTAGGCGATCTCCACCACCAGCTCGGGCCGCACCCACACCGTGTAACCGTCTTCGCGCACCGCGAGTTCCCGCAGCCGCTCGGTCTGCCAGCGGAGCATCTCGTCGGTGAGACCCTTGAAGGTCTTGCCGAGCATCGCGAAGCTGCCGTCGGCGGCCCGCGCGCCGAGGTGCAGGTTGGACAGCAGGCCGGTGCGCCGCCCGTGGCCCCATTCGGCGGCGAGTACGACCAGGTCGAGGGTGTGCACCGGTTTCACCTTGAGCCACTGTCTGCCGCGCCGCCCGGCGGCGTAGGGCGAGTCGAGGGCCTTGACCATCACGCCCTCGTGCCCGCGGCGCAGCGCTTCGGCCGCGAACGCCTCGGCGTCGGCCGACTGCGTGCCGGGGTCGTCGACGACCAGCCGGCGCACCCGGGAGTGCTCGGGCACCAACCGCGCGAGCACCGCGTACCGGTCGCCGACCGGGAGGTCGAGCAGGACGTCGTCGCCTGCGGCCAGGACGTCGAAGAAGTAGGCGCTGACGGGGAGGGTCTGACGGGCGGTGGCCACGTCCAGCCGGGAGCTGACCCGGCTCGCGATCTCCTGGAAGGGGACCGGACGGCCGTCGGCGCCCTCCCCGATGACCTCGCCGTCGAGGATGAACCGGTCGCCGGGCAGCTCCCGGGCCGCGTCGGCCACCTCGGGGAGCCGGCTGGTGATCTCGTCCAGGGAGCGGGTGTAGATCCGTACGTCGTCGCCCGTGCGGTGGACCTGGACGCGGATGCCGTCCAGCTTCTCCTCGACGGCGCAGGGGCCGAGCGCGGCAACCGCTTCGGCGACCGAGGGGGCGGTGCCCGCGAGCATCGGCTGGACGGGCTGCCCGACGCGCAGCGTCACGCCCCGCAGGGCTTCGGCGCCCTCGGCCAAGGCCGCGGCCCCGACCCGAAGCAGCGAACCGTCCAGCATCACGGCGCGGCGCAGGGCCGCGGCGGGCACCCCTGCGGCGGCGGCCACGCCTTCCAGCGCGACGGCGTCCAGGGCGCCCTGGCGGACCTCGCCGGACAGCAGGCTGCGCAGGAACCGCTGTTCGGGCTCGGTGGCGGCGCCGAGCAGGCCGTCGAGGAGGCGGCGCCGCTCGGCTTGCGAGCCCGCGCCGGAGACTCCGGCCAGGCGGGTCACGGCCCGGTCGACGTCACTGACCGTGAGGGTGGGCCGGTCGGCGGGCGCGGTCTCCCGGCCGAGGGTGCTCCAGCCGATGCCGGGGCGTCCCTGCGGGAGCCGTCCGGCGAGGTACGCGATCACCAGCGCGGCCTCTTCGGGCGGTGCGGCGCCGAACAGCTCCGCGAGCAGGGCGGTCTTGCGGGAGCGGGCGGAGGTCTCGGCGACCTCCCGGGACACGCGAGCGACCTCGGCCAGCAGCATGCGGACCATAGTGCCGCCGCGCGGCGTCCCGCGCAGGTCGGGGCGTGACGGCGGGCGGGGACGGCGTGCGGGGAGGCCGCGTACCGCGAGTGCGGTATCCAGGGCCGCCGGTGTAGTCCTTGAGGACGTCCCGGGCTCAGCCTGAGGGCGCTCAGGTACTACGGGGCCGGACCCGTAGGGTTCCCGTATGAAGCTCCGACTCCCACGGCGCCGCCGGGACCGCCTCCTCGCCGGCGCGGCCGCGGTCGCCGTCCTGGCGGGGACCGGCACGGTGACGGCCCTGGCCTCCGCCGACGGGCCGGCGGTGCACCGCCTGGACCAAGTGGTGCAGATGCCCGGCGCCGGGATCGACATCTCCTACTTCACCGCCGGCGAGGGAGAGCGGGGCCCGGGCAACCGTCCCGCCGTGCTGCTCGGCCACGGCTTCGGCGGCAGCAAGGACGACGTCCGCGTGCAGGCGGAGCGGCTGGCCCGCGCCGGGTACGCCGTGCTGACCTGGTCGGCGCGCGGTTTCGGCCGCTCGGGCGGCCGGATCGGGCTGAACGACCCGGACTACGAGGTCAAGGACGTCTCGCGGCTCATCGACTGGCTCGCCCGGCGCCCGGAAGTCCGGCTCGACGGGGCCGGCGACCCGCGCGTCGGGGTGGCCGGGGCCTCCTACGGCGGCGCGGCGGCGCTCCTGGCCGCCGGGTACGACCGCCGCGTGGACGCCATCGCCCCGCAGATCGCGTACTGGAACCTCGCCGATTCCCTCTTCCCGAACGGCGTGTTCAAGAAGCTGTGGGCCGGGGTCTTCTTCACCACCGGTACGGCGCAGGCCCCGACGCCCGGCCGGCCGCCCGCCGACCCAGCGGCCACCGCCAGCGCCAGCGCCACCGGCTGCGGACGGTTCCAGCCGGAGCTGTGCGCGATGTACGAGCGGGTCGCGGTGTCCGGGAAGCCCGACGCCGGGGCACGAGCGCTGCTGGAGCGGCGCAGCCCGTCCGCCGTGGGCGACAGGATCAAGGTGCCGGCCCTGATCGTGCAGGGCCAGGACGACTCCCTGTTCCCGCTGGACCAGGCCGACGCGATGGCCGGGGCGATAGCCGCCAACGGGGCGCCGGTGGCGGTGGACTGGGCCGCGGGCGGCCACGACGGCGGCCTGCGCGAGGCGGGCCGGATCGAGAGCCGGGTGACGGCCTGGTTCGACCGGTACCTCAAGGGCGAAGCGGGCGCGGCCGCCGGTCCCGCGTTCCGGGTCTCGCGTTCGGGCGGCCTGGACTCCACGGACGGCGCCGTGCGGCTGCGCGGTGCGAGCGGCGACGCCTACCCGGGGCTGACCTCCGGCCCGCGCCGGTTCGCCCTCGCCGGCCGGGAGCAGGGCTTCGCCAACCCGGCCGGCGCGAGCCCGCCGTCGCTGTCCTCGCTGCCCGGCGTCGGCGGACAGCTCGCCGCCTTCGGAGCCGGGCTGTCGCTGGACTTCCCCGGGCAGAACGCCCGGTTCGAGTCGCAGCCGCTGAGCGAGGGGGTACGGATCACCGGGACCCCGACCGTCCGCCTGAGGGTGCGGTCGACGGCGGCGGACGGTTCGGCGGTGCTGTTCGGCAAGGTGTACGACGTCGGGCCCGACGGGCGGCAGGCGGTGCTGCCGAGTCAGCTGGTGGCGCCGGTGCGGGTGACGGACGCGGGGCAGGGCCGGAGCGTGGAGCTGCGGCTCCCCGCCGTCGACCACGCCGTCGAGGCCGGGCACCGGCTGCGGCTGGTGGTGGCGGCCACGGACCTGGGTTACGCCTCCCCCGTCGAGCCCGCCGCGTACACCGTTGCGGTGGAGGGGCCGTTGGCGGTGCCCGTCGCCGACGGGGTCAGGACCTCGGCGGGCGCGCTGCCCGCCTGGACCTGGTGGCTGCCGCTCGCGGCGGTGGCGCTGGCCGCTGGACTGTTGGTGGTCCGCAGGACCGGCGGGGGCCGCGGCGGGAGCGGGCCGGGCACACCGCAGCCCGACCCCGCACTGGCCGACGTACCACTGGAGATCACCGGGCTGACGAAGCGCTACGCCAAGGCTCGCGACCGGTACGCGGTGCGGGACCTGTCGTTCCGGGTGGAGCAGGGTCAGGTGCTCGGTCTGCTCGGGCCCAACGGCGCCGGGAAGACCACCACCTTGCGGATGCTGATGGGGCTGATCCGCCCGGACGCCGGGGAGATCCGGGTGTTCGGGCACCCGGTGCGGGAGGGGTCCCCGGTGCTGTCGCGGGTCGGGGCCTTCGTGGAAGGCGCCGGTTTCCTGCCGCACCTGACGGGCCGGGCCAATCTGGAGCTGTACTGGCAGGCCACCGGCCGGCCGGCCGAGGACGCGCACATGGCTGAGGCGCTGGAGATCGCCGGGCTCGGTGACGCCCTGGAGCGGGCGGTGCGGACGTACTCGCAGGGCATGCGGCAGCGGCTCGCGATCGCCCAGGCCATGCTGGGGATGCCGGACCTGCTGATCCTGGACGAGCCGACGAATGGTCTGGACCCGCCGCAGATCCGGGAGATGCGGGACGTCATGATCCGGTACGCGGCCGGCGGGCGGACCGTCATCGTCTCCAGCCACCTGCTGTCGGAGGTCGAGCAGTCGTGCACGCACCTGGTGGTCATGGACCGCGGGCGGCTCGTGCGGGCGGGCGAGGTCGCGGAGATCACCGGCGGCGGGGACACCCTGCTGGTGACGCTGGCCGGACCGGTGGACGAGGGCGTGGTCGGCAAGGTGGCCGCGCTGGAGGGAGTGGGCTCCGTGCTGGCCGCCGATGCGGGGCTGCTCGTACGGCTCGACGGCGCGAGCGCCGCCGGGCTGATCGCCGAACTGGTCCGGCTGGAGCTGCCGGTGTCCGCGGTGGGGCCGCACCGGCGGCTCGAGGACGCGTTCTTGACCCTGATCGGAGGTGCGGCATGACGGCGGTCGTGGAAACGGCCCCCGGGTACCGGCCCGGGCGGACGCTCCCGCTGCGCGTGGAGGCGCTGCGGCAGTGGCGCAGGCGGCGGACACTGGTCATGGGCGGGGTGCTGGCGGCGCTGCCCTTCGTGATGATCATCGCGTTCGCGGTGGGCGGCGGCCAGGACGGCGGCCGGGCCGGCGGCGACGGGCGGGTCACGCTCATCGACACCGCCACCGCCTCGGGCGCGAACTTCGCCGCGACCTGCCTGTTCGTGTCGGCGGGCTTCCTGCTGGTGGTGCCGGTGGCCCTGTTCTGCGGGGACACGGTGGCGTCGGAGGCGAGCTGGTCCTCGCTGCGCTACCTGCTGGCCTCGCCGGTGCCGAGGGCGCGGCTGCTGTGGAGCAAGCTGGTGGTCGCGCTGGGGTTCAGCCTGGCGGCGATGGTGCTGCTGCCGGTGGTGGCGCTGGCCGCGGGCACGGCCGCGTACGGGTGGGGGCCGCTGAAACTCCCCACGGGGGGCGCGCTGGCCGCCGGTGACGCGGTACCGCGGCTGGCGCTGGCCGTCGCCTTCGTCTTCGTGTCGCAACTGGTGACGGCGGGGCTGGCGTTCTGGCTGTCGACGCGGACCGACGCGCCGCTGGGCGCGGTGGGCGGGGCCGTCGGGCTGACCATCGTCGGGAACGTGCTGGACGCGGTGACCGCGCTCGGCTCCTGGCGGGAGTTCCTGCCCGCCCACTGGCAGTTCGCCTGGGCGGACGCGCTCCAGCCGCAGCTGGAGTGGGGCGGGATGGTCAAGGGTGCGGCGGTGTCGGTGTCGTACGCGGTGGTGCTGTTCGCCCTCGCGTTCGGGGGGTTCGCCCGCAAGGACATCGTGTCCTGAGCGCGTCGCGGGGAGCCGTCGAGGACCGGGGTCTTCGACGGCTCCCGCATGCGCGGCGGGCTCAGGCGACGGCGTCGATCTCCGCGAGCAGCTCCGCTTCCAGCGGGCGGTCGGCGACGGCCGCGTTGGCGCGGACCTGCTCGGGGGACGTGGCGCCGGCGATGACCGAGGCGCAGCCGGGCTGGGCGGACAGCCAGCCGATGGCGAGTTCCAGGACGGTGCGGCCGTACTTCTCGGCGATCGCGGCGAGGGCCTCTACGGTGTCGAGCCGCTCCTCGGTGAGGTACGCGTCGCGCCCTTCGAGGCGGGAGCCGGGCGGGACGGGCGCCCCCCGGCGGATCTTGCCCGTGAGCAGGCCGTTGGCGAGGGGGAAGTAGGGCAGGACGCCGACTCCGTAGTGGAGGGCGGCCGGGACGAGGTCCCGTTCGGCGGCGCGCTGGAGCAGCGACCATTCGTTCTGCGCCGATACGAAGGGGGTTGCTCCGGTCTCGCGGGCGACGTGGGCGGCTTCGGCGAGCTGCCAGCCGCTGAGGTTGGAGTGGCCGATGTAGCGGACCTTGCCCTCGGTGACGAGTTCGCCGAGCGCGGCGAGCGTCTCGGCGACGGGGACGGCCGGGTCCGGGCTGTGCAGCTGGTAGAGGTCGATGTGGTCGGTCTCCAGGCGGCGCAACGACTCCTCGACGGCTCGCCGGACGTAGGCGCGGCCGCCGCGCGACCCGGCGGCGGGCCCGTAGCCCATGTCGACGCCCTGGAAGCCGAACTTGGTGGCGAGCACGACCCGGTCGCGGCGGCCCTTGAGGGCCTGGCCCAGGTGGCGTTCGGAGCCGCCGGCCCCGCCGTAGATGTCGGCGGTGTCGAGCAGGGTGATGCCCGCGTCGAGTGCGGCGTCCACGACGGCGCGGGTGGCCCGCGCGTCGAGGCGGCCGCCGAAGTTGTTGCAGCCGAGGCCGACGGCGGAGACCAGGAGCCCTGAATTGCCCAGGGGGAGATAGCGCATACGGGTTCTTCCTCCACACTCGTCCGGCACGTGATGGATCAAGCCGGCAGTCTACGCACCGGCCTGGGGCTCGGGACCCCGGCACCTTCCCGGTGCGGCAGCCTGGTGCCATGTCGAACTTCTTCCGCGGCGGCTCCGGCCGCGTCCTGGACCTGGGCAACAGCGCGACCGCCGTCTTCGTCGACGTACTGGTCCTGGCCGTGTCCACGCTCGCCCGGGAGCCGTGGCACTTCCGCTTCGCCGCCCTGCTGACGCTCCAGGACCAGAGCGTGATGGGGCGGGGCGCGGTCGGCTTCGACCTCGGCGGTCTCGACTGGGGTGACACGCCGCGCGAGCGGGCGGCGGCGAAGGACTTCCTGCTCCGCGTCGTCGATCTGGCGCTCGGCCGGCACCGGTGGGAGGAGCTTTCCTACGAGCCCGCGCGCGCGGAGGGCTACCTGCTGGAGTTCCGCTCCCTGGTCGAGGGGTTCGCCCCCGAAAGCGCCGACTCCCCGGAGCGGAAGGTGATGCCGGACGCGGACGAGGCGGCGTGCGCCTCGTGCGTACGCCACCGGGTGCTGGACGCACTGCCCTGGTGGCAGGGGTGCGTCTTCTGTACGGCGGGGTGCTGACCGACGGGCCTATGCGATGCGGGCCGCGCCCGGTGACGGGGTGGCCGGGGTGATGCGGGGCGGGGTGTGGCCGGCCCGGACGAACGCGTCCGTCACGGCCCGCGCCACCGCCGGTTCGGCTTCCGCGTCGATCAGGGCCAGGGCGGAGCCGCCGAAGCCGCCTCCCGTCATCCGGGCACCGTACGCGCCCGCCGCGTTCGCGGTGGCCACGGCGAGGTCCAGCTCCGGGCAGGACACCGCGTAGTCGTCGCGCAGGGAGGCGTGGCCCTCGGTGAGCAGGGGGCCGGTCTCGCGCAGCCGTCCGGCGCCGAGCAGGGCGCCGACGCGCAGGACGCGTTCGTTCTCGGTGACGACGTGCCGGACCCGCTGTCGTGCGACCGGATCGTCCAGGCGGCCCAGCGCCCGGTCCAGCTCCCCGTACGGGAGGTCGCGCAGCGCCGGCAGGCCCAGGCGGGCTGCGGCCCGGTGGCAGGAGGCCCGGCGTTCGGCGTAGGCCCCGTCGGCGAGGTCGTGCTTGACCCGGGTGTCGATGACCAGGAGGCGCAGGCCCGCCGCCGCGCAGTCGAAGGGGATGTGGCGGTGTTCGGGGCCTCGGGTGTCCAGGCGCAGGACGTGGCCTTCGGTGGCGCAGGCGGAGGCCGTCTGGTCCATGATCCCGCAGGGCACGCCGACGTACGCGTTCTCGGCGCGGCGGGCGAGCGCGGCCAGTTCGGGGCGGGTGAGCGCGAGCCCGTACAGCTCGGCGAGGGCCAGGGCGGTGGCCACCTCCAGTGCGGCGGAGGAGGAGAGCCCGGCGCCGGCCGGTACGTCCGACCGTACGTGGAGGTCCGCGCCGCCGACCGGGAGCCCCGCCTCCCGCAGCGCCCAGGCCACCCCGGCCGGGTAGCCGGCCCAGGCGTCGGCGCCCTGCGGCCGGCGGGCCGGGTCGAGGGCGGCGAGGTCGAGGGTGACCGCTCGGGTGGGGGTCGCGGCGGAGTGCAGCCGCAGCAGGCCGTCGGGGCGCGCGGCGGCGGCCACCTCGGTCCGGTGCGGGAGGGCGAAGGGCAGGGCGAAGCCGTCGTTGTAGTCGGTGTGTTCGCCGATCAGGTTGACCCTGCCGGGGGCCGCCCAGACCCCGTGCGGCCGGCGTCCGTACAGGTCGTGGAATTCGCGCGCCGTCGCGTTCACGGGCTCGCCACCTCGCGCAGCCGCGCGGCCGCGTCCTCGGGCCGGACGTCGTTCATGAAGGCCTCCATGCCGGATTCGGTTCCGGCGAGGTACTTGAGCTTGTCGGCGGCGCGCCGGACGGTGAACAGCTCCAGGTGCAGCGCGAAGTCGTCGCGGTCGCGGCCCGGGTCGGTGGGGGCCTGGTGCCAGGCGGAGATGTACGGGGTCGGTTCGGGGCGCTCGAAGAGCCGGTCGAAGCGGCGCAGCAGCTCCAGGTAGAGGCGGGGGAACTCGGCGCGGGCGTCGTCGCCGAGGGCGGGCAGGTCGGGTACGCGGTGGCGCGGGTAGAGGTGCACTTCGTAGGGCCAGCGCGCGGCGTAGGGGACGAAGGCGCTCCAGTGCTCCCCTTCGAGGACCACCCGGCCGCCGTCGGCCAGTTCGCGGGCCAGTACGTCCTCGAAGAGGTTGCCTCCGGTGCGCTCGCGGTGGGCGGCGACGTTGGCGAGCATGCGGGTGGTGCGCGGGGTGACGTAGGGGAAGGCGTAGATCTGGCCGTGCGGGTGGGCGAGGGTCACGCCGGTCTCGGCGCCCCGGTTCTCGAAGCAGTAGACCTGCCGGATGCCGTCGCGGGCGGACAGTTCGGCCGTGCGGTCCGTCCAGGCGGCCAGGACCAGGGCGGCGCGGTCCTCGTCCAGTTCGGCGAAGGAGGTCCCGTGGTCGGGGGTGAAGCAGATGACCTCGCAGCGGCCGGTGTCTCCGGCGAGGGAGGGGTACCGGTTCTCGAAGACGGCCACCTCGTAGTCGGGGGCGGGGATCTCGCTGGTCCGGCCGGGCGCGGTGGGGCAGAGCGGACAGGCGTCGGCCGGCGGCAGGTGGGTGCGGCCCTGACGGTGGGAGGCGATGACGACGGCGTCGCCGAGCAGCGGGTCGCGGCGCACCTCGGAGGTGGTGGCGTGCGCGGACGCGTCGAGTGCGCGGGTGTCGGGGAAGGCGCGCGCGGCGCCGTCTCCGGTGTCGTAGTAGAGGATCTCGCGGCCGTCGGCGAGCCGGGCGGCGGTGCGCTTCACGTAAGGGCCTTCTCTCACTGGAGGGTGACGACCGTGGGGCGGCCGAGGTCGGGCTGGTCGCGCAGGGGCAGTTCGGCGCCGGGGTGCTCCAGTTCGAGGACGACGAGCTCGTTCTCGCCGGTCCGCCAGAGGGGCGCGGGGGCGTAGAGGGTGCGCTGCGGGCCGCGCGGAGTGTCGTAGTGGCCGAGGAGGAAGCCGTTCAGCCACAGCAGGCCGGTCCCCCAGTCTCGGACGTCCACGAAGGCGTCGGCCGGGCCGGTGGGCAGGGTGTGGGTGAAGCGGTGGAAGGCGGGGTGGCCCGCTCGCGGGGCTTCGGCTGACCACCGCAGTGCGGTGAGGCCGGTCAGCGGCAGGGGCCGTATCTCCCACTCGAACAGGTGCTGGTGGCCATGGCGGACGCCGCGCCAGATGCCCTTGCGGTCGTCCAGGAGCGGCCCGTAGTTGACCCGGCCCTGTGCGCGGACGAGGACGTCGAGGACGACGCCGCCTTCGCCGACCGGGAGGTCGATGCCGTCGTCGGGGGTGTTGCGGTCGAGGGTGCCGAGGGGGCGGCCGTCGGCGAACAGGTAGGCGCGGTCGCCGAGGCCGTCGATGCGTACGGGCATGGCGGGGCGGGGGCCGGTGACGGTGGTGCGGTAGTGGATCAGGCCGTGGGCCTGGCCGAGTTTCTCCATGGGCTCGGGCGCGGGGCGCTCGATGGGCTCACCGCCGAGGAGCGGGAGGTGGGCGAGGAGCGGCGCGGCGCCGGCGGGGGTGGCGAGGGCCGGTGCGATGCGGGGCGGGGGTGCGGGCAGCGGGCCGTCCGGGAGGGGTGCGTACCTGCCGATGACCTCGCGGAAGGCGTGGAACTTCGGGGTGAGTTCACCGGCTTCACCGATCGGCGCGTCGTAGTCGTAACTGGTGGTGGTGGGCTGGTAGCCGGGGTCGCCGGGGCGTGAGCCGGTGTGGTTGGCGCCGGCCCAGAAGCCGAAGTTGGTCCCGCCGTGGGCCATGTAGAGGTTGACGGAGGCTCCGGTGGCGAGGAGTTCGTCCAGCGATCGCGCCGCTTCCTCGGCGGAGCGGACGTGGTGCTCTTCGCCCCAGTGGTCGAACCAGCCGATCCAGAACTCCATGGCGGCGAGCGGGCCGGTCCGCTGGTAGCGGCGCAGGTGCGCGAGGCGCTCGGCCGGTTCGGCCCCGAACGTGGCCGTGGCGAGCCGGCCGGGGAGCATGCCGCCTTGGAGCATGGCGTCCTCGGGGCCGTCTGCGGTGAACAGGAGGCAGTCGACGCCACGTTCGGTCAGGGCCCGCTCGATGTGCGCCCGGTAGCGGGCGTCGTTGCCGTACGAGCCGTACTCGTTCTCGATCTGCACGGCGACGACCGGGCCGCCGCGGCCGGCGAGGAGGGGCAGCAGTTCGGGGACGACGGCGTCGAACCAGCCGTCCACCTCGGCCTGGAAGCGGGGGTCGGAGCAGCGCAGGTGCAGACCGTCGAGGGCGAGCAGGCGGGCGGGCAGACCGCCGAAGTCCCATTCGGCGCAGATGTAGGGGCCGGGGCGGACGATGGCGTCGAGGCCGAGGTCCTGGGCGAGGGTGAGGAACCGGGCGAGGTCGCGGGGGCCGGTGAAGTCGGCCTTGCCGGGGGCGGTCTCGTGGAAGTTCCAGGGGACGTAGGTGTCCACGGTGTTGACGCCCAGGGCGCGGAGCCGGGTGAGCCGGTCCTCCCACAGGCCGGGGTGGACCCGGAAGTAGTGCAGGGCCCCCGAGACGATGCGGTGGGGGCGGCCTGCGCGCCGGAATCCGTCCTGGTCGTACGTGAGCATGGCGCGGGCTCCCGGGAGAGGTCGAGATGCTGGCGTGGAAGGCGGGTCGCCCGCCGAATATATGAACGTCCCGCCCGCGCCGTCAATGACTGGTTGAACGCCTTCGATCGAATCGATCGTTTCGATTCTCTATGATGGGCGGGGACCGGCCGCGGGAGCACTGCGGACGACCGCGACCGCAGGGGGATGACCTTGAGACCACACGTCGACCAGCGCCAGGCGCAGGTGCTCGCGCTCGTCCGGGAGCGGGGCAGCGTGCGCGTCGCGGACCTGGCCCGGGAGCTCGGCATCTCGCCGGTGACGTTGCGGCGGGACATCGAGGCGATGGCGGCCCGGGGCGAGATCCACCGGATGCACGGGGTGATCAGCCGGGTGGAGCACCGGCCGGCCGAGGCGTCGCCCGGCCGGTCCCCGGAACGGCCGGGCGGCCGGGCGGGGCTGGTGATCGGGATGGTGGTGCCGACCACCGAGTACTACTACGCCGATGTCGTGCGGGGCGCCCGGGAGGTGGTCGAGGCGCGGGGGGCGCGGCTGACGGTCGGCCTGACCCGGTACCTGCCGGGCGAGGACCGCACCCAGGCGGACCGGCTGCTGTCCACCGGGGCGGACGGACTGCTGCTGACGCCGAACTGGGAGGCGGGTTCGCCCGGTCCCGGGGAAGGGGCCTGGACGGCCGGGCTCGCGGTGCCGACGGTGCTGGTGGAGCGGTGGGCCCCGGCCGGGCATCCGGCGGCCGCGCTGGACCGGGTGGGCTCGGACCACGCGCACGGGGCGGCGCTGGCGGTGCAGCACCTGGTGGAGCGGGGGCACCGGCGGATCGCGCTGGCCAGCCAGCAGACGCCGACGACGGCGCGGCTGCGCTCGGGGTACGAGGCGGCCGTGGCGGCGCTCGGGCTGGTGCCGGCTCCGCCGTGGCCGGCGACCGGCTCGGCGGAGCCGCTGTCGGTGGCGGACCGGTTCGCGCGGACGCTGGACTACCTGTGCGAGGCGGTCACGGCGGGCGGGGTGAGCGCCGCCCTGATCCACAGCGACACGGACGCCATCATGCTGATCCCGCGGCTCCAGGCGCGCGGGGTGCGGGTGCCGGAGGACCTGGCGGTGATCACGTACGACGACGAGGTGGCGGGGCTGGCCGACGTACCACTGTCGGCGGTGGCACCGGCGAAGCGGGAGGTCGGCGCGCGGGCGGCCGGGCTGCTGCTGGCCCGACTGACGGAGGCCGGGACGGAGCAGCCCGGCCAGCACCTGGAACTGCTGCCGCGGCTGACGATCCGTTCGTGAGGACCGGGATCGCCGGGAGGCCGGCGGCCACCGCACCCGAATGATTGTTTTGATCGAGTTGCGCATTCGCTCTTGACGATGTGCATGTACGCGCAAAAGATGGGCCGCGTTCTCCCATCCGCCGCGTCCAGCGGTCGTCCGTAGGAGCCGAACCATGCCGCGCAGCTTCCGCCTGCCCTCCATCCCACCGGCGCCGGGACCCCGGCGCCCGAGCCGGCTGGCCCGTGTCGCCCTCACCGCCCCGGCCGCGTCGCTGGTCCTGCTCGCCACGGCATGCGGCGGTGGGCAGGCCGCGCCGGAGCCGGGACCTGCGGGCGCGGCGAAGGCGCCGGTGACGGTGACGGTGACGTACTGGTCCTCCTCGGCGGGCGCACAGCAGACCGCCGACGCCTTCAACAAGACGCACCCGGGCATCCAGGTGAGGTTCTCGGCGGTACCGGGCGGCCCTGACGGGGCGGCGAAACTGGCGAACGGGGTCAAGGGCGGGAACGCGCCTGACGTCGCGACGATGGACTACTCGGCGCTCCCGGAGTTCGCGAGCGGCGGCAACCTGGAGGATCTGAGCGGGACGTCCGGCGCGCTCGTCGCCGAAAAGTTCCCGACGGCGCTCCGGTCCCTGGTGGAACTGGGCGGCAAGACCTGGGCGGTGCCCTTCGACGTGACCGCGCTCGAACTCTTCTACCGCAAGGACATCTTCGAGAAGTACGCGGTGCCCGTGCCGACGACGTGGAACGAGTACCGGGCGGCGGCGGAGAAGATCCACCAGGCCGACCCCTCCGTGAGGATCACGAAGATGGGCGGCGGTGATCCGGCGGTGCTGGCGGGGCTGTCGTGGCAGGCGGGCGCCAAGTGGTACGGGACGCAGGGCGACAAGTGGAAGGTAGCCATCGATGACCCCGCCTCGAGGAGGGTGGCCGAGTACTGGAACGGGCTGATGGCGTCCGGGGCCGCCTCGAAGACCCCGCTGTGGGGCGAGGGCGAGGCGAAGGAACGTTCCTCCGGGCAGGTCGCGACCATCATCGGCGCCGCCTGGACGGCCGGCACCTTCCTGGCGAACTACCCGGACCTGAAAGGCAAGTGGGGCATCGCCCCGCTGCCGACTTGGGACGGCAGAGCGGCGACCGGGATGTACGGGGGCACCTCGTACATCGTGCCCAAGGGCAGCAAGCAGGCGAAGGCGGCCGCCGAGTTCATCCGCTGGGTGACCACCGAACCGGAGGCGATGCGGGCCCGGCTGAGCTCGCTCAAGTCCCCGAGCAGCGCGCTGCCCGCCAACCCGGAGATGCGGGCGGAGGCGGCGAAGCTGTTCGACGCCTCGTACTTCGAGGGGCAGGACCCGTACGCCGTGGCGGGTGCGGCGGCAGCCACGATCGTGCCCGGCTGGACCTGGGGGCCGGCCCAGCTCCAGGTGAACGCGGCGCAGAACGCGGCCGGGCCGGACCTCGTCAAGGCCTTGTCCGAGGGACAGTCGGCCGCCGAGAAGGCCATCAAGGACCGCGGCCTGGGGCTGGCCGGCTGATGCCCACCGCCCCCACCCCGCCCGTGAACGGCGCCGGCCGCGCGCAGGCTCCGGCCCGCCGGCCCCTGGGCCGGCGGCTCTCACCGGCGCACGGAGCGGGAGCCCGCCCGGTAGCGGGAGCCCGCCACGAGGGCGGCGCCGGCGCCACGGTGACCGCCCCGGGGGCCGACGCCCGCGGTCGCCGCCACGGACCCTCGACCGGGCCGTCCGCCCCGCCGGGTGGCGGCGCCCGGGGCGACCGGACGCCCGGGCGGGGCGCCGCCACCCTCTTCATGGCGCCGTTCTTCGTCCTCTTCGCGCTCGTCACCGTCGCCCCCGTCGGCTACGCGGCCTGGCTGAGCCTCTTCCACGACGAACAGTCCGGGCTGGGTTTCGGAGGCACCGAACGGATCTTCAGCGGGGCCGGGAACTACACCAAGGCGCTCACCGATCCGCTCTTCCTGGCCTCCTTCCGCCACATCGCCGTCTACTGCCTCCTGTACATCCCCGTCATGGTCGGCGGCGCCCTCGTCCTCGCCCTGCTGCTCGACTCCGCCCTCGCCCGCGCGAGGCCCTTCTTCCAGATCGCCTTCTACCTGCCGCACGCCGTGCCCGGTCTCATCTCGGCGGTCATCTGGCTCTACCTCTACACACCCGGCCTGAGCCCCGTCCTCGACGTGCTCGACAAGGCCGGCCTGTCCTGGAACTTCTTCGGCCGCGACGAGGCCCTGCTGTCCGTGGTCAACATCTCGGCCTGGCAGTGGATGGGCTACAACATGATCATCTTCTTTGCCGGGCTCCAGGCCGTCCCCCGCGAAACCCTGGAGGCCGCCACCATGGACGGCGCCGGCGCGCTGCGCACCGCCTTCCAGATCAAGGTACCGAGCATCAAACCGACCGTCGTACTGACCGTCCTGTTCACCTGCGTGGGCGCCGTCCAGCTCTTCGACGCCCCTCAGCTGCTCCAGCTGCGCGCCACCGAGATGGGCGAGTCGTGGTCCCCGACCATGTACATCTACAGCGCCGCCTTCAAGAGCCACGACTACGGACTGGCGGCAGCGAGCGCGCTGCTCCTCGCCCTGATCGCCGGCGCCGCCTCCTACGTCGTGACCAGGCTCGGCAACCGCTGGAGGACCGCATGACCACCACTCTGGCCCCCAGCTCCCCGCGCCGTCGCCCCGGGAACCGCTCCGGCACCCCCTCCCGCATCCGCCCACGGGTCCTTTCGCGCACCGCCGTCAACGCCGCGCTCCTGCTCGTCGCCGGCTACACCCTGATGCCCCTGGCCTGGCTGGTGCTGGCCGCGACCAAGAGCCGCCGGGACCTCTTCGCCACCGAGCCGTACTCCCCCGGCCACTTCAACCTCCTCACCAACCTCGGCGACGTCTTCACGTACGACGACGGCATCTTCGGGCGCTGGTTCGGCAACAGCCTCCTGTACACCGTGGCCGGCTCGACCCTCTCGGCCCTGATCAGCCTGGCCTGCGGTTACGCCTTCCACGCCTACGAGTTCCGCCACAAGGAACGGCTCTTCGGCGTGGTCCTCGCCGGGGTGCTCGTACCGGCCACCGTCCTCCAGCTCCCCCTCTACCTGATGGCATCGGCCGCCGGGGCCGTCAACACGTACTGGGCCTACCTGGTGCCCGCCCTCGTCAATCCCTTCGGCGTCTACCTGGCCCGTGTCTTCGCCGAGGGCTACGTCCCGGACGAGGTACTGGCCGCCGCCCGCGTCGACGGGGCGGGTGAACTGCGCCTCTTCGCCCACGTGTCGCTGCCGATGCTGTGGCCGGGCTTTGTGACGATCTTCCTGTTCACCTTCACGGCCATCTGGAACAACTTCTACGGGGCCCTGACCATGCTGAACGACGAGCGGCTCTATCCCGTCAGTCTGGGCCTGTTCATGTGGAACCGCAGTGTCTACCAGCAACCCGAGCTGTACCCGCTCGTCATCACCGGCTCTCTCGTCGCCGTCGTCCCGCTCGTGCTCGCCTTTCTCGGCCTCCAGCGCTTCTGGCGCTCGGGGCTCACCGCAGGAGCCGTCAAGTGACCCCTCCCCCCTCGTATCCGGTGCGGCGCCCGGCCACGGTCCTCGCCATGAGCCACGGGACCCGCGCGGCCGTACTCAGCGGCCGGACGCTGCCCGAGCTCACCCGCGTCGCCGACCTCGACCCCGAGCTGCTGCTCACCGACTTCGGTGACGACGACCCGGCGCTCGGCCGTCGCCTCGCCGAGACCGAGGTGCTGTTCACCAGCTGGGGCTGCCCGCCCCTCGATGCCCGCGCACTGGAGCGGATGCCCCGGTTGCGTGCCGTCGTGCACGCCGCGGGCAGCGTCAAGCACCATGTGACCCCCGCCTGCTGGGACCGTGGCCTGCTGGTCTCCAGCGCCGCCGCCGCCAACGCCGTGCCGGTCGCCGAGTACACGCTCGCCGCCATCCTGTTCAGCAACAAGCGGGTGCTGGATTCCGCGCACGCCTACCGCTCGGCGCGCGGCCCCATGGACCTGCTGGGCCGCTATCCGGCCGTCGGCAACTACCGCCGCACCGTCGGCCTCATCGGCGCCTCCCTCATCGGGCGTCGGGTCCTGGAGCTGCTGCGCCCCTTCGACCTGCGGGTACTGGTGCACGACCCGTACGCCGACCCGGCCGAGATCACCGCGCTGGGCGGCGAGGCCTGCGCCCTCGGCCAACTGCTGCGCCGCAGCGACGTAGTGAGCCTGCACGCGCCCGCGCTGCCCCGGACCCGCCACCTCCTGGACGCCGCCCGGCTGGCACTGATGCCGGACGGTGCCACGTTGATCAACACCGCACGTGGTTCGCTCGTGGACACCGGGGCGCTGACCGAGGAACTGGTCAGCGGACGGCTGCACGCCGTGCTCGACCACACGGAGCCCGAGGTATTGCCCCCCGGATCGCCGCTCTTCGACCTGCCGAACGTGCTCCTCACCCCCCATGTGGCCGGTTCGCTGGGCGGGGAGCTGGACCGTCTGGCCACCACGGCCGTCGGGGAGCTGGAGCGCTATGCCCACGGCCTGGCCTTCCGCTACCCCGTCGACCCGGCCCGGCTGGCCTACTCGGCCTGAGCGGCGCCGCCCGGCCGCGCAGGCCGGCTCCGACAGGAGGCTGCCCCGGGCCGGGCCGGCGTGGGCCTCAAGGCCTGCCCTCGCCCTTCGCGGGACGCGGTGCGTCATGGCGGGGCTCCGTCCGGGTTCCGTGGGCGGCGGACCGGCTCGGCGGGCGGGACGCCGGGCTCGCCCCGCAGCCGCGCCAGGTACTCCCGGCCGCGCGTCAGCTGCCCCGCCAGCTCCACGGCTCCCGGGTACCAGCGTTTCTCGTACTCCCAGCACAGCCAGCCGTCTGACGGTACGCGGGAGGTCACCTCGGCGAGCGGCAGGACTCCGTCACCGAGGCCCAGGGGCGTCAGGTCACGGGCCGAGGCCACGTCCTTCACTTGTACGTACCCCAGGTGCGGGGCGAGGCAGGACCAGGACTCGGGAGGCCGCTCACCGCCCAGCCAGGTGTGGAGTACGTCCCACAGCGCGCCCGCGCCCGGATGCCCGACCCGGTCCAGTACCCGGGCGGCGGCGGCCCCGGTGGGATGCGAATCGTGGGTCTCCAGCAGGATCCGTACCCCGTGCCGTTCGGCATACGGGGCCGCGGCGCGCAGTCTGCGGACGGCGTGGGCGTCCGCGTCGGCCCGGGGCAGGTTCCCGCCGCCGGGAAAGACGCGTACGTAGCGGGCGTCGAGATCGGCGGCGAGCCGGACCAGGGAGCGCAGCTCGGTCAGGACCGGCTCGTCCTCCCCGGCGGTGGCCACCTCGGCGTACCCGGCGACTGCGAGGACGGCGACTCCGGCGGCCACGAGGGTACGCCGGGCGGCGGCCCGGTCGCCGGCGGGGCTGTCGGGATGCAGGGGTTCCTCGGCATGGGCCCGCAGTTCGAGGCCGTCGTACCCGTGTTCGGCGGCGAGGGCGGCGCTGCGCGCGAGCGGGGTGCCCGGCAGGCCGAGCGTGGAAAAGGCGTACATCACGGCCGGTTCCCTTCGCGGGGCGGTGGCGCGGTGGACGCCCGCACCATCAGCTCGGTGGGCAGGGTGGTGATGCGGCCAGGGGGCGCCGGTCTGCGGCCGGTGACCAGCTGCGCCGCGAGCACGCCCGCCTCGCGGAGCGGGACTCTGACGGTGGTGAGGGCGGGCGAGGTGTCCACACTGAACGGCAGGTCGTCGAAGCCGGCGACCGAAACGTCCTCGGGAATGCGCAGGCCGGCTTCGCCCAGAGCCGCGGCGACTCCGGCGGCGACGGTGTCGTTGGCCGCCGCCACGGCGGTGAACGGGGCCCCGCGGCGCAGCAGTTCGCGGGTGGCGTCATAGCCGGCGGAGCGCTCGAAGCCGGCGTGCACGGTGAGCGGGGCACAGGCGTCGGGCAGGGCGGGGTCGTGCCGTCGCAGGGCGGCGGTATGTCCTGCGAGCCGCTCCCGGCTGGTGCTCAGACCCGGCGGGCCGGCGACGTAGGCGATGTGCCGGTGGCCGAGTGCCAGCAGGTGTTCGGCGAGGCGGAAGGCGCCCCCGTGGTCGTCGAACATGACGGTGGCCACGGGCAGCACGGCGGGCACCGGAAGCGGTGGTCTCCCGCACAGCACCACAGGGGTGCCTGCGAGCGCCATCCGGGTGATACGGGCGGCGAGCGCGTCGGTGTGGTCCGGCTTCTCGACCGCTCCGCCCGTCAGGACGACTCCGCCTGCCCGCTGGCCCTCCAGCAGGGAGAGGTAGTCGAGTTCGGCCGAGGGGGCGCCTTCGGTGTTGCAGACGACGGCGAGTCTGCGGCCGTCTCCTCGGCCGGGCGGCGCGAGCGCCTTCTGGAGGGATCCGGCGAGGATACCGAAGAAGCTGTCCGCGACGTCGTGGACGAGTACGCCCACGAGGTCGGAGGTGGCGGCCGCGAGGGCCCGGGCCGGGCCGTTGGCGATGTATCCGAGATCTTCGATGGCCCGTTCCACCCGGGTCCGGGTGGATCCGGCCACCGGGTGGCCGCCGTTCAGTACACGCGAGACCGTGGCGGGCGAAACGCCCGCGTGCGCCGCGACCTCGGCGAGAGTCACCGCCATTTCGCACCCCTCCTTCTGCCCCGCACTCGATGCCGGGCCGTCGTCTCATCCGTCGTGATCTCAGTCTGCCGCATTAGGAAAGCGCTTTCCATCACCCGTACGGGTGTTGTGCCTGACATTGTGTCAGGCCTAGCCTGATGCGAGTGAAAGCGCTTTCCATCAAGGAGATGTCCCATGGAAGACAAGGCAGTCGCCAAACCACACGGCTCAGTGCGGACGATCAAGATCGCCATGAACGGCGTGACCGGCAGGATGGGATACCGCCAGCACCTGGTGCGCTCCGTCCTCGCACTGCGGGAGCAGGGCGGCCTGGACCTGGGAGACGGCACCGTGCTCCGCCCCGAGCCCGTGCTGGTCGGCCGGCGGGAGGCGGCGCTGCGGGAGATCGCCGACAGGCACGGGCTCGAACACGTCAGTACCGACCTGGCCGAGGTGCTGGCCGATCCCGACGTGGAGGTCTATTTCGACGCGCAGGTGACCAGTGCCCGGGAGGCGGCCGTCCGTCAGGCCCTCTCGGCGGGCAAGCACGTGTACTGCGAAAAACCGACCGCGCTGTCCTTCGCGTCCTCCCTGGAGCTGGCGCGGCTGGCGGAGGCGGCCGGAGTGAAACACGGCGTGGTCCAGGACAAGCTGTTCCTGCCGGGTCTGCTGAAGCTGAGGCGGCTGGTCGAGGGCGGCTTCTTCGGGGAGGTCCTCTCCGTACGCGGGGAGTTCGGCTACTGGGTGTTCGAGGGAGACTGGCAGCCGGCCCAGCGGCCCTCGTGGAACTACCGCGCACAGGACGGCGGCGGCATCACCGCCGACATGTTCCCGCACTGGGAGTACCTGCTGCACGAGCTGTTCGGCCGGGTGCGCTCGGTGCAGGCCCTCACCCGTACGCACATCGGGCGCCGTTGGGACGAGGAGGGCAAGCCGTACGAGGCGACCGCGGACGACGCGGCGTACGGCGTCTTCGAACTGGAGGGCGGCGCCGTCGCACAGATCAATTCCTCCTGGTCCGTCCGGGTCCACCGCGACGAGCTGCTGGAACTGCAGGTGGACGGGACCCACGGTTCGGCGGTGGCGGGGCTGCGCTCCTGTCGGATCCAGCACCGGGCGGGGACACCCAAGCCCGTGTGGGATCCGGATCTTCCACAGACCGAGTCCTTCCGCTCCCAATGGCAGGAGGTACCCGACAACACCCCGGCGGACAACGGTTTCAAGGCCCAGTGGGAACTGTTCCTGCGCCATGTCGTCCGGGACGAGCCCTGGCAGTGGGACCTGCTGGCCGGGGCGCGCGGGGTGCAGCTGGCCGAGCTCGGGCTGCGGTCCTCGGCGGAGGGCCGCCGGCTGCCGGTCCCCGAGGTGGTCCTGTGAACGTCATCCTGTTGCCCACCGCTGAGGGCGGCTCCCGCGCGTACCGGCCCAACCCCGACCCGCTCCCCCCGCTGACCTGCGGCCCGGCCCGGAGCCGGGTGTTCTACGCGGCGGCCCACGTCGTGGCCGATCCGCTCGCCGCCTGCGCCGAAGGGCGGCCCGAGGCCGACTGGGAGACCACGCTCGCCTTCCGGCACCGGCTGTGGGCGCTGGGGCTCGGAGTCGCGGAGGCGATGGACACCGCCCAGCGCGGGGCGGGCCTCGACTGGCCGGCTGCGGCCGAGCTGATCCGCCGCTCGACGGCCGAGGCGCGGGCGGTGGGGGGCCGGATCGTCTGCGGCGTCGGGACCGACCAGCTGGCAGCGGCCGGTGACCATTCGCTCGCCGACATCACCGCCGCGTACGAGGAACAGCTCGCACACAGCGAAGCGTGCGGGTCGGGGGCCGTGCTGATGGCGTCCCGGGCACTCGCCAGGGCGGCCCGGGGCCCGGAGGACTATCTGGAGGTGTACGGGGAGTTGCTCCGGCAGAGCGCCAGCCCGGTCGTACTGCACTGGCTGGGCCCGGTGTTCGATCCGGCGCTGACCGGCTACTGGGGACACGAGGACCCGGAGGAGGCCACCGAGGTCTTCTTGAAGGTCATCGCCGAGTATCCCGGGAAGGTGGACGGGATCAAGGTCTCGTTGCTGGACGCGGGCCGGGAGGTGGACATCCGGCGCCGGCTGCCGGCGGGCGTGCGCTGCTACACGGGTGACGACTACCACTACCCGGAACTGATCGGCGGGGACGGCGGGCCGGCGAGCGACGCCCTGCTGGGGGTCTTCGATCCGATCGCCCCGATCGCGGCGCGGGCGGCGGGCGCACTCGACCGGGGCGACTCGTCGGCCTTCCGGGAACTGCTGGATCCCACGGTGCCACTGGCACGGCACCTGTTCGCGCCGCCGACCCGCCACTACAAGACGGGGGTGGTGCTCCTGGCCTGGCTGGCCGGCTTCCAGGAGCACTTCACGATGCTGGGCGGGTACCAGTCGGCGCGCTCTCTTCCCCACCTGGCCACGGCATACGAACTGGCCGACCGGCTGGGCCTGTTCCCCGATCCGGGGCTCGCCGAGGCCCGGATGCGGCAGTTGTTCGCGGTGTACGGGGTGGCGTCGTGAACCGGGCGCCGGCTCCTGCCCGGTTCAGCCTCAACCAGGAGACGGTCCGGCAGTGGTCGCTCCCCGAGCTGGTGCGCGGCTGTACGGCGGCCGGCGTGGGGGCGGTCGGCCTGTGGCGTGAGCCGGTACGGCGCTTCGGGGTGCGCAAGACGGCGAAGCTGGTCGCCGGGGCGGGGTTGCGCGTCAGTTCGCTGTGCCGGGGCGGGTTCTTCACGGCCGCCGACCCGGTGGGGCGGACGGCGGCCCTCGAGGACAACCGACGGGCGGTCGAGGAGGCCGCCGAGCTCGGGGCGGACACCCTGGTCCTGGTCTCGGGCGGGCTGCCCGGCGGGGACCGTGACCTGGTCGGTGCGCGCGAGCGGATCGCCGACGTCCTGGCCGAGCTGACGCCGTGGGCCGCCGGGCACGGGGTGCGGTTGGGCATCGAGGCCCTCCATCCGATGTTCGCGGCGGACCGCTGCGTGGTCTCCACGCTGGGCCAGGCACTGGACCTCGCCGAGCGGTTCCCCGCGGAGCGGGTCGGGGTGGTGGTGGACGCCTATCACCTGTGGTGGGACGAGCGGCTCCCGGCGGACCTGCGCCGGGCGGGAGCGGGCGGCCGGATCGTGTCGCTCCAGGTGGCCGACTGGGTGACCCCGCTGCCCGAAGGGGTGCTGCTGGGGCGGGGGCAGCTCGGTGACGGCTGCATCGATCTCCGGGGACTGCGCGAACTGGCCGATGGGGCGGGCTACCGCGGGCCGGTCGAGGTGGAGATCTTCCATCCGGGGCTGTGGGCCCGGGATGGATCCGAGGTACTGCGGGAGGTGATCGAGCGATATCGCGAGCACGTCGCGTGAGGTGTGGGCCGCATGGCGCCGCCCGGGTCCGGCAGGTGGGGTGGGCGCCATGCGGAAAGAGCCGTGCAGTGGGGGCCGGCAGCAGGCAGAAGCAGACGGCGAATGCCGGAAAAGGAGAAAGCGATGACAGACCCATGGAGCCGGCGCGCCTTCCTCTCCACGGCGGGCGGAGGTGCGCTGTGGCTCGGCGTCCCGCGCGCGCGTGCCGGGGCCGGGCCGGTCGCGGGCACGGAGACGTACGAGACGATGCGCTCGGTGTGGCGTGGGCTCTACCTTGGCGGCGGCTTCCCCACGACGACCGAGCCCTTCCGGTCGCGGCTCGCCGAGCTCGGCGGGCAGGCCGACGGCTGGCGCGCCGCCATGGCTCCGGCTCCGAATGCGCTCTGGCCCGATCTGGGGTTCGCCACCGATCCCGAGATGATGATGCAGAGCTACTACCGGCTGCGCACGATGGCGGAGGCCTACGTCCGGCCCGGCACTGGACACACCGGCGAGGCGGCGCTGATCACCGCGCTGCTGACCGGGCTCGATCATCTGCACTCGGAGGTCTACCACGCGGGCCAGGTGCCGTACGGCAACTGGTACTGCTGGCAGATCGGCGCGCCGCAAGCGCTGCTCGACCTCTGCGTCCTGCTCGAAGCGGACCTGTCACCGGCCCGGATCGCCGGTTCCTGTGCGGCGGTGGACCATTTCGTGCCCGATTCGGTCGTCGCCTCCTACAGCGGGACGAGTACGGGAGCGAACCGGGTGGACCTCTGCCGCGTCCTGGCCCTGCGCGGGGTGGCCGGCTCCGAAGCGGCGAAGATCGCCCTGGCCCGGGACGCGCTCGCGCCGGTCTTCCCGTACGTCTCCTCCGGCGACGGGCTCTACCGGGACGGTTCCTTCGTCCAGCACACCTGGGTGCCCTACACCGGTACCTACGGAGCAGTGCTCCTCGGCGGCCTCGGCATGTTGTTCGCCCTGTTGCGGCAAACCCCCTGGGAGGTGACCGACCCGGGCGCGCAGATCGTGTTCGACGCCGTCGAGCGGGCCTGGGCACCGTTCCTGTTCAACGGGCTGGTCATGGACGCGGTATCCGGCCGGGCGGTCAGCCGGGGCCTGTCCGCCCTGGATGCCCGGCCGATCCAGCAGGACGACCACGCGCGGGGCCACGCGGTGCTGGCCGGGATCCTGCTGCTGGCGGAGGGGGCGAGCGGCGCCGAACGGGCTCGTTGGCGGGGGCTGGTCAAAGGGTGGATGGCCCGGGACTACTACGGCCCGCCGATGGCGGACCGGACCCTGGGGCTGTCCGCCCTGGCCAGACTGGCGGAGGTGGAAGCCGATACGACGGTGGCGGGACTGCCCGAACCGGTCGGCCACCGGCTGTTCGCGTCGATGGACCGGGCCACGCACCGGCGGCCGGGCTGGGCGGCCTCGCTTTCCATGGCGTCGAGACGGATCGCGCACTACGAGACGGGCAACGGGGAGAACCTGCGTGGCTGGCACACCGGGAGCGGGATGCTCTCCTGGTGGGGCTCCACGTACGGCAACGGCCAGTATGCGGACGCCTTCTGGCCCACGGTGGACCCCTACCGGCTGCCGGGGACCACCGTCTCGCGGCGGGCGCTGGCCGACGGCGCGGGAGGCGACTGGGGCGCCTCGCGGCCGGACGCGGCGTGGGTGGGCGGCACCACGGACGGGGAGTTCGCGTCGGTCGGCCAGCACCTGCGCGGTCCCGGCAGCACGCTGACGGCACGGAAATCGTGGTTCTTCCTGGCCGACACCATCGTCTGCCTGGGAGCGGGGATCGGTTCGACGGACGGGGTACCCGTCGAGTCGGTCATCGACAACCGCAACCTGGGCGCGGCGGGTACGCATGCCCTCACCGTCGGCGGCACGGTACAGCCGGCCGTCTTGGGCTGGTCGGCTTCCTTCCCCTCCCCCGGCTGGGCCCACGTGGCGGGCTTCGGCGGGTACGTGATGTCCGGCCCGGCCGCGTTCAAGGCCCTCCGGGAGGCGCGGACCGGCCGGTGGAGCGACGTCAACCGGGGCGGCGCCACGACCGCGCTGACCCGGCGCTACCTCACCCTCTGGTACGACCACGGTACGGATCCGGTGGCCGCCGGATACGTCCACCAGATGCTCCCGGGAGCCACGGCGTCGCAGACGGCCGCCCGGGCCGCCTCGACGGGCTGGCTACGGGTCCTGGCCAACACCGCTGCGGCCCAGGGGATTTCGGTGGGCCCGCTGGGTTTCACGGGCGTCAACTTCTGGCAGGCGGGGACGGTCGGGGCACTGGAGGCGAACGGCGCGTGCTCGGTCACGGTGCGGGAGAGACCCGACGGCACTGCCGTCCTGTCGGTCGCGGACCCGGCCAGGGTGCTGACCGCGCTGACCCTGGTGTGGGACCGGCCGGTGGCAGCGGTGCTGTCCCGGCCGCCGAGCGTGGTATCGGCGGCGCCGGGTGCCCGGCTCCGGCTCACCTTCGGGGATCTCACCGGAGCGGCGGGCGCCGGACAGGAGGTGGTGGTACGGCTGCCCTGAAGCTCCGTGCGCCCCCACCCCGCCGCCGTCGGGCCCGGAGCTGAGCCGAGCCGGTCACACCCCGGGCCGCCGGAGCTCGGGGGCGTGGGGCGGTACGGGTGGGGGCAGTGGCGTGGCATAGCGTGCCCTGCATGGAACAGGAGCAGACGGCCGGGGTGGCCGAAGGGGCAGGCAGGCGGCGGTTCCTGGTGATCGCCGCGACCGGGGCGGCCACCGCCGGGCTGGGGACGCTGACCGGCTGCGGGAGCGGCGGCGGCGCGCCCGAGGGGCCGGCGCCCAGTGGCTCGGCGTCCGCCGCGGCGGGCACTGTGCGGGGGTTCGACGTCAAGGCGGAGAACGCCCGGCCCGGCCACGCCGACTGGCGCGTGACCAAGGCGGGACCCGCACGCGCCATCGAGGGCTTCGCCGACAAGGTCAGCGTCCTGTCGGGCGAAGCGTTCGGCCTCCACGTGTCCACCACCGCGCCCCGCTTCACCGTTTCCGCGTACCGCATGGGCTGGTACGGCGGTGCGCGGGCCCGGCTGGTGTGGCGTTCGCAGGCGCTGACCGGGGTCCGGCAGCCCGAGCACACCGTCGACTCCGCGACCCGCATGGTCCGTACCCACTGGTCCCGCACGGCCACGGTCGAGACGAAGGACTGGCCCGAGGGCTGCTACCTGCTGCGGCTCGACGCACAGGGCGGCGAGGGCCAGCGCTACGTACCGCTCACCGTCCGCTCGCCGGCCACGGCCGGACGCACCGTCATCGTGAACGCGGTGGCGACCTGGCAGGCCTACAACCGCTGGGGCGGCTACGGCAGCTACGACGGCCCGAACGGCGGGTACGCAACCCGCTCGCTGGCCGTGACCTTCGACCGGCCGTACGAGTACGACGACGGTGCGGGCCTGTTCCTGGTGTACGAGGCGCCGCTGGTCGCCCTCGCCGAGCGGCTCGGCGTCCCCCTCGCCTACGCGACGACCACCGATGTCGCACGGGACAAGCGGCTGCTGGAGGGGGCCGCCGCGGTGCTGTCACTCGGCCACGACGAGTACTGGTCGCCGGAGCAGCGGGTGCACTTCACCGCCGCCCGCGACGCCGGGACGAACGTGGCCGTCCTCGGCGCGAACTGCTGCTTCCGCCGGATCCGGCTGGAGGCGTCCGACCTGGGCCCGGACCGCACGGTGGTCTGCTACAAGTCCTCCTACGAGCAGGACCCGGGCTTCCGCCGCGGCCATCCGGCCACGGTCGACTTCCGCTCGCCTCCCGCCGCCGACCCGGAGAGTTCCCTGCTCGGCGTGATCTACGACGGCTACCCGGTGGACGCCCCGTACGTCGTGACCAATCCCGTCCACTGGCTGTTCGAGGGCACCGGGGTGAAGGCGGGGGACGGCTTCCCGCATCTGGTCGGCGTCGAGTACGACAAGGTCAGCACCGATTTCCCGACGCCCCGCCCGATCGAGATCCTCGCCCACTCCCCCGTCGTCTGCGAGGGCCGCCCCAGCCACCAGGACACGGCGTACTACACCGTTCCCAGTGGTGCGGGCGTCTTCGCCACGGGGACGATGCGCTGGATCGAGGCGCTCGACGCGACGGGCGACGGGCGCAGCGGGGCCAACCACGGTCTGGACGCCCGCGCGGGCGCGCTGACGACGCGCGTGACGGAAAACCTGCTGCGCGTCTTCGCGGCGGGCCCGGCCGGTCGCACGCACCCCGCCCGCGACAACGTCGAGGCGGTCTACGGGCGTTCCTGAACCCTCCCGTCCCGGAGGTGGGTTGCCGTGAACGCCGGACGCCCGGCCCGGAGCAGGTCCGGGC